>CAZGTR010000041.1:0-8891 GCA_964528715.1 uncultured Oscillospiraceae bacterium
TGCCAGCGCCTCACAATACATCCGGAACACCGAATCCTTCCTGGCAGTTTGCGAGCGTGTGTCTTGATTTGCACGGTACCGTAGAGGATGACCCGCATGGCATCCTTGCTCAGCTGGGAAACCGGGACATTCAGAGAGAAACGGTATTTCTGGGCCAGCGCCTCAAAATACATCCGGAACACCGAATCCGTCCGGGCACTTTGCCAGCCGCTGACTTGAATTGCCCCGTCCAAAATGGACTTGCTCTTATCCGGGATCACCAGATCCTCATCCGCCACCAACTGGAAGCCCAGGCCCGTGCAATGGGGACAGGCCCCCGCCGGATTGTTGAAGGAGAACATCCGGGGCTCCAGCTCCGTCAGGCTGATGCCACAATCCTCGCAGGCATAGTTCTGGGAAAAACTCAGTTCTTCTCCGGTGCCGGGCAGTTCGATGATCACCAGGCCCCCAGAGTGGGCACAGGCCGTCTCGATGGAGTCGGTCAGGCGGCGGCGCAGGCCATCCTTCAGCACCAACCGGTCCACCACCAGCTCGATATCATGCTTTTTATTTTTCTCGCATTTGATGGCTTCCGTCAGGTCATACAAAATACCATCCACCCGGACCCGGGCGAAGCCCTGCTTCCGGGCATCCTCAAACACCTTTAAGTGTTCGCCCTTTTTCCCCCGGATCACCGGAGAGAGCACCACGAATTTCGTCCCTGCGCCCAGCGCCTCCACCCGGTCCACGATCTGGTCGATGGTCTGCCGGGAGATTTCTTTTCCACATTTGGGGCAGTGGGGCACACCCACTCTGGCCCACAGCAGCCGCAGATAATCGTAGATCTCCGTCACCGTGCCCACGGTGGAGCGGGGATTTTTGGAAGTTGTTTTCTGGTCGATGGAGATGGCGGGGGAAAGGCCTTCAATGGAGTCCACATCCGGCTTGTCCATCTGCCCCAAAAACTGCCGGGCATAGGAGGAAAGGCTCTCCACATACCGCCGCTGGCCCTCGGCATAGATGGTGTCAAAAGCAAGACTGGACTTACCGGAACCGGACAGGCCGGTAAATACGATCAGTTTGTCTCTGGGGATGGTCAGATCCACATTTTTCAGGTTGTTTTCTCTTGCGCCTTTGATGATGATCTTATCGTTCATAGTCTACTCCCAAATCGCAGATTTCTTACAGAGTATTATACCACATTCGTGTATCTTCTACAAGTTCTTTCTCAAACAAAATTGCGCATTTCTGTATCTCTCCCGGCAGTAGAGGGAAATATGAAAAAGTAGATTGCACGAAAGTCACCCCTGTGGTAAAATAAGCGCAGAAACGATCACTGGAAAGGAGCGTCCGAAATGCACTTGAGCGCCAAAGCCACCCGCCATCAGTTGCAGCGGCTGCAGCCGCTACTGCGCAGTTGTTCTCTGGAAACCATCCGCAAGGGGCAGAACAAGCTGGGTGAGCTGATGGAAGCCCGCTACCGCAGGCAGACCCTGTGCAAAGAGCACCCTTTCCAGCTTTTCAACGCCGCCTGGATACTTCCCAAAGACGAGCGCAGGCAAGGTGTGATCCTGTATCTCCACGGCGGTGGATATGTCTATGGGGATCTGGACTATGCCAAGGGCTTCGGATCTACCCTGGCAGTACAATGCGGTGTCCGGGTCTTTTGCGCCGCCTACCGTCTGGCGCCGGAACATCCCGCTCCCGCCGCCCTGGACGATTGCCTAACTGCCTATCAGTATCTTCTTTCCAAGGGCTACGCCGGGGACCACATCACCCTCTGCGGTGAAAGTGCCGGTGGCGGGCTGTGCTATGCTCTATGCCTAAAGCTAAAGGAGCTGGGACTTCCTCTGCCCGCTTCCGTTATCGCCATCTCCCCCTGGGTGGATCTGACCGCCAGTGGAGACAGCTACGAAGCGAACAAAGGCACTGACCCCACCCTGACCCGGGAATTGCTGGACTATTTTGCCAACAGCTACACCGGCTGCCGGTGTGATTCGCTGGTCTCTCCCCTGTTTGGGGATCTCCAACACCTTCCCCCGTCCCTGATCTTTGCAGGCGGGGACGAGCTCCTTCTCAGCGACGCCAAATCACTCCATGAAAAACTTCAAGGCAGCCGCTGCCGCTCCCAGCTTCTGGTCAAGCCGGAGCGTTGGCACGCTTATGTGCTATACGGTTTAGAAGAAGATCAGCATGATTTTACCCAGATCAACCATTTTCTGGATCAAACCCTTTCTGAGGCGCAGAAGCTGCGCTGGTTGCCTCTGGACAATGCCGCCAAGATCTATCCCGCCGCCCGGCGGCAGAATTGGAGCAATGTATACCGTCTCTCTGCCACTGTCACCGAGAAAGTGGATATGCAGGTGCTTCAATCTGCGCTGGATGTGACGGTGCGGCGGTTCCCCTCCATCAGTGCCCGGCTGCGCCGGGGCGTTTTCTGGTACTATTTACAGCAGCTCCAGTCCGCCCCTTCCATTACGGAAGAAAGTAGTTTCCCCTTGACCCGGATGGGCTACAAAGAGCTCCGACAATGCGCCTTCCGGGTCGTCGTATATAAAAACCGCATTGCTGTGGAATTTTTCCACTCTTTGACCGACGGCAACGGTGCCCTGATTTTCCTCAAGAGTCTGGTTGCGGAATATCTCCAGCAAAAATACGATCTGCGCATCAGCGCCACCTGCGGCGTGCTGGGCCGATTGGAGGAGCCGTCCCCGGTGGAACTGGAAGACAGCTTTCAGAAATATGCTGGGCCAATCCAGGCCAGCCGCCGGGAAAATAATTCCTACCGGCTCAGCGGCACGGCGGAAAAGGGCGGATTTTTGCATCTGACCTGTTTCCGGCTCCCGGTGTCCGAAGTCCTTGCCCAGGCCCATGAATGGGGTTACAGTCTGACGGTGTTCGTCAGCGCCTTGATCATGGAGGCATTGCAGCTGCTCCAATGCCAGCAGCAGCCGGATCCCCGGCGGCGCAAGCCCATCCGGGTCCTGATCCCGGTGAACCTGCGCAATATTTTCCCCAGCCAGACTCTACGCAATTTTGCCATGTACACCACCCCGGAGATCGATACCCGGCTGGGAGAATACGATTTTTCCGAGATCTGCAAGGCCATCCACCACCGGATGGGGCTGGAAGTCAACGCCAAGCAGATGAGTACCAAGATCGCCACCAATGTCGCCAGCGAGAAGCTACTGGCGGTGAAGCTCATGCCTCTGTTTATCAAAAACCTTGTAATGAAAGCGGTGTTCAACGCCGTGGGTGAGCGCAAATCCTGCCTGAGTATTTCCAATTTGGGGCAGGTGAAGCTGCCGGAGGAAATGATGGATCTGGTCCAGCGGCTGGATTTCATTCTGGGCACCCAGGCCACCGCCCCTCACAACTGCGGCATTCTCTCATTCAAAGATACCCTCTATATCAACTTTACCCGTGACATCCGGGAAAGCGACCTGGAGCTTGCCTTCCATCAGGTGCTGTTGCGTCACGGCTTGCGGGCTACGGTTGAGAGCAACGGCGAGCCCAGCTAGAGAAAGGAGTTTTCCAAATGTACTGTATCAAATGCGGCGCAAAGCTGGCGGACTCGGAGAAACAATGTCCCCTTTGCCAGACCGTCGTCTTTCACCCGGATCTGGAGCAGCCGGATGTTGCCCCCCTGTACCCGGCAGAAAAGCTCCCTGCCCCGGAGGTCACCTCCCGCACCACCCAGATCATCGTGGCCACCGCCTTTTTGCAGGTCCTGCTCATCAGTCTGGTGTGCGATCTGCAACTGAACCACGCCATCACCTGGGCCGGCTTCGTCATCGGCGGGCTTGCGCTTGCGTATCTGACGATCTTTCTCCCCGGATGGTTCCGGCAACCCGATCCGGTGATTTTTGTTCCCTGTGACTTTGCCGCTGCGGCGCTGTACCTGCTGTACATCGATCTGGCCGTGGGCGGGCATTGGTTTTTGAGCTTTGCCTTTCCGGTGACCGGCTTTGCCTGCCTCATCGCCACCACCATGGTGGTGCTTCTGCGGCACCTGCGTCGGGGCAAACTCTATGTCATTGGCGGCGGCATCATCGCACTTGGTGGTTTTATGCCCATCATGGAGCTATTGCTGTGTGTCACCTTCTCCGGCATCTCATTTATCGGCTGGGGCTTTTATCCCATGGTCGCCCTGGTGCTGCTGGGGGGAATGCTGATCTTTCTTGCCATCTGCCGCCCCGCCCGCCAGACCATGGAGCGGAAATTCTTTATCTAACCTTGGAGGAACGAACATTGAACCGTCTTGCTGTCATGCTGCTGCGCAACTTCTGGAAGCTGCCCGGCGCTTATCTCAAACTGTGCCGCTGTGCCAAACACCCGGAGCGCTACAGCGAAGAATATTCCTACCGCCACATCCAAACCATTATGAAATGGGCCGTTCAGTCCGGCAACATCGACCTGACCGTCATCGGACAGGAGAACATCCCCCAGGAGGGTGGATTTGTGATGTACGCCAACCACCAGGGACTTTTCGATGTGGTAGCCCTGGCCGCCACCTGTGACCTGCCCCTGGGCAGCGTATTCAAGAAAGAACTGAGCAACATTCCCTTCTTGAAGCAGGTCATCGCCTGCACCCGTTCCTATGCCATGGACCGGGAGGATGTGCGCCAATCCCTGACTGTCATTCAGAATGTGGCAAAGGAAGTGGAACAGGGCCGCCGCTACATCATCTTCCCCGAGGGCACCCGCAGTCGTCAGGGCAATGTCATGGGCGAATTCCACGGTGGCAGCTTCCGGGCCGCCATGAAGGCCAAATGCCCCATCGTCCCCATCGCTTATATCGACAGCTTCAAGGTGCTGGACCAGAAGGGCAGCGCCCCGGTATCGGTGCAAATGCACTACCTGAAGCCCATTCCCTACGAAGAATATCAGGGCATGAAAACGGTGGATGTGGCCGCCCTGGTAAAGAGCCGCATCGCCGCAGCGATCGATGCCAACACCTAAGGAGGAACTCGCCATGGCATTCTCTTGGGAATACCAACTTCGTCAGCGCATCCGCAGGCGCCGGATCACAGAGGTGATGCTTTGCTTGTTTTTTCTCGTCATCGCCATTGGCTTTGCTGTCGCATACGAAGAAAGTCGAGTCGTTGACGAGATCGATTTCGGATTTTACACGCACCAGAGCGTCACCTACAACTATGACCTGGGTTTTGGAGTTTTGGCCGGAAGCATGGGGCTTTTATTCTGTGGGAGCTTTTTGCTGGCAGACCTGCTTTGTTGCAGAGTCGCTTCTTTTCAGACAGGCGATGACTATCTGATTTTTTATCGTGGTTTTTCCCGTCCCACGCTGTATGTCAACGGTACTGCGCACCGGGCCCAAATGGCACACTATTTGGAAGCGCCTCTGTCCGATGGCAGCAAGGTCACCGTCTCTATGGGAAAATGGTCCTCACACATCAGTTTTTCAAACGGTCATCCGGCGGTGGATCTGTAAACCGCCGGATTTTTCCAAATACAGCATTTTGACCGTTCCAGCGGCGGTTTTTTGTATATTTTTGGGTGTATTTTTCCTTGGCTCCCGGTTGCTTTTTTCCCGCTCCCGGTGCTATAATATTCCCGGTAGATCCTACACACAATAAATAGATTTTAAAGTGAGGTATTCCCAATGATCGCATACGGAGAGAATATTCAGGTCTTTACCGGCAACTCCAATCCCGACTTTGCCCGCACCATCTGCAAGGAGCTGGGCATCCACCTGGGCAGCGGCGATGTGAGAACATTCGCAGACGGTGAGGCTTCCGTCACCCTGAACGAAACCGTTCGTGGCGCAGATGTATTCCTGATCCAGTCCACCTGCAAGCCCGTCAATGATAATCTGATGGAGCTGCTGGTGATGATCGACGCCTGCCGCCGTGCTTCCGCCGGTCGTGTCACCGCCGTGATCCCCTACTTCGGCTACGCCCGTCAGGACCGCAAGGCCAAGAGCCGCGATCCCATCTCCGCCAAGCTGGTGGCAAACATGATCACCGCCGCCGGTGCCAACCGGGTGCTGACCATGGACCTGCACGCCGCACAGATCCAGGGTTTCTTCGATATCCCTGTGGATCATCTGCTGGGCAATCCCTCCTTCTATAACTACTTCTCCCAGAAGTTCCCGGAGGAGCAGTACAACTACGAAGATTTCGTCATTGTCTCCCCGGATGTGGGCTCCGTGGGCCGTGCCCGTGCTTTCGCATCCAAGCTGCACATGGGTCTGGCCATCGTGGATAAGCGCCGCCCCAAGGCAAATGTCTGCGAAGTCATGAACATCATCGGCGATGTCAAGGGCAAGACCTGCATCCTGTACGACGATCTGGTGGACACCGCCGGTTCTCTGTGCAACGCCGCCAACGCTCTGGTGGAAGTGGGCGGTGCCAAAGAGGTTTACGCCTGCGCCACCCACGGTGTGCTCTCCGGCCCCGCCTATGACCGGATCGAGCAGAGCCCCATCAAGGAAATGGTCCTGCTGAACACCATTCCCCAAGTGGGCAACACGCCCAGCGGCAAGCTGACCTATCTGGATGTGGCTCCCGTGTTTGCTCACGCCATCGATCACATCCACGGCGGCACTTCCATCGCCGATTTGTTCTAAGCCGATGTTCGGAAAAAGCAACGAAAGCTATTTGATCGTCGGTCTCGGCAACCCCGGCAAGGAATATGAGCGGACCCGGCACAATGCCGGTTTCCGTGCCATCGATGTGCTGGCTGACAAGCTGGGCTGTAAGATCGATAAAGGCAAATTTCAGGGGCTGTATGGTCAGGTGAACTATAAGGGAATGAAGCTGTTGCTTCTGAAGCCCCAGACCTACATGAACCTGTCCGGGCGCTCCGTTTTGCAGCTGTCCGCCTATTTCCACATCCCGCCCCAGAAGATCATCGTCCTGTTTGACGACATTTCTCTGGAACCGGGGCGGCTGCGCATCCGTGCCGACGGCTCCGCCGGCGGACACAACGGCATCAAGTCCATCATTGCAGAGGTCGGCTCTCAGGACTTTCCCCGGGTGAAAATCGGCGTGGGTGCCAAAGCCCATCCGGAGCAGGATCTGGCAGACTGGGTGCTGTCCAGCTTCTCCGCCAGCGAGGAAAAGGCGCTGACTTCCGCTCTGGACCGGGCTGCGGATGCTGCCCTGAGCATCATCGAAAAGGGCGTACCGGAGACGGCGAACCGCTACAACGGCTCTAAGCCGTAAATATTGTCAAAACACCACGGAAAGGGGGGCAATATCCCCCTTTCCGCATTGTTGCGTGGAGGAAAATATGGAAAAAGTTCTCTCATTACTAAAAACCATACCGGAATACACCGCCCTGCTGGAGGCCCTGCGGGCTTCCCAGACCACAGCGGTCACCGGCATCGGTCAGATCAACCGCAGCCACATGGCGGCGGCGCTCCACGCAGAGCTGGGCCGTCCCATCGTCTTAGTCTGTCAGGATGACGGCACCGCAAAAAAGCTCCAGGAGGAGCTGAAAGCATTTCTGGGCACCGCCCCTGCCGTGCTTCCCAGCCGGGAGCTGACCCTGTACGACACCGCCGTGGTCAGCCGCACCTGGGAGCAAAAGCGCCTGCGGCAGCTTTACGAGCTGTCCCGGGGAGAGACTGCCATTCAGATCTTCACCTGGGAGGCCCTGTGCCAGCGCACCATTCCCCCAATGGTACTTCATTCCAGCGCCTTCCGGCTGCACACCGGCAAAGAATACGATCTGGACGCCCTCGTGACCCAGCTGACGGAAAGCGGTTACAGCCGCACCAGCATGGTAGAAGGTCCCGGTCAATTTGCCGTCCGGGGCGGCATTCTGGACATTTACTCTCCCGCCGCCGATCAGCCCGTCCGTGCCGAATTTTTCGGCGAGGAGCTGGATACCATGGGCTATTTTGACCCCGACACTCAGCGCCGGACCGAAAACACCGATACACTTCTGGTCCTGCCCGTGGGCGAGACCCAACCCCGGCTGCACCCCAAAGGTCTGGGCGGTCTGTGCAAGGACATCCGCACCCTTATTGCCCGGCAGAAGCGCCGGAAAAATATCAACGAAAATTTGATCCTAACATTGGAACGGGATCTGGAAAAATACGAAAACGGTCTGCAAAATCCCGCATCCGACCGTTATATGGCCCTGATCTATCCAGAAATGGCCACCGCCATGGACTACATCCCCGAAAATGCCCTGCTGCTCCTTTGCGACCACAGCGCCCTGAAGCGCACCGCACGAGCCCGGACCGAGGGCTTCGGAATGCAGCTGGACAGTATGCTCCAGGGGGGCCTTTTGGCAGGTGAACTGTGCGACTATTGCAGCACCTGGGAGGATTTTTGCGACCAGCTCACCGGAAAGACCGCCGTCTATTTTGACGCTTTCGGCGGCACCTCCTATCCGGAAAGCAACCCGCCCAAACAGCTGCTTCCCATGACCGCCAAACAGCTGCCAGGCTACGGCGGCAGTCTGGACACGGCCGTGACAGATCTTTCCCACTATCAGAAAATGGAGTTTGCCTCCATCGTCCTCTGCGGCACCCGCCGCCGGGCAGAGCTGCTCCAGACCCAACTGGGAGAAAAGGGCCTATCCGCCTTTTTGTGCATCCCCCTCACCATCCAGCCGAAACCCGGACAGATCCTGCTCACCGACGGCACCCTACCCTACGGCATGGAGTATCCCAGCGCCATGCTGGCTGTCCTCACCGAAGGACAGCTGATCGCCAAGGCCCCGGCGAAAAAAGCGGCGAAAAAAGGTGCCACCAACCGGCAAAAGCTCAATTCCTTTACGGACCTCTCCCCCGGTGATCTGGTGGTCCACGAAAACTACGGCATTGGTCGTTTTCTGTCCATGGAGCAGATCAAAGTGGACGGGGCCGTGAAGGACTATATCAAGATCGCCTATCAGGGTTCGGATACCCTGTTCGTCCCCGCCACCCAGCTGGATCC
>CAZGTR010000042.1:0-8847 GCA_964528715.1 uncultured Oscillospiraceae bacterium
TACCTGTCCCAGATGATGATCCCCTCTCAGCTGACCATCATCCCCCGGTTCGTTATCTTTACGCAGCTGGGCCTGACCAATACCCACTGGGCACTGATCCTGCCTAAGATCGTGGCTGTTTCCTCCACCTTCATGATGCGCCAGGCTTTCCTGGGCACTCCCAATGAGCTGCGTGAGGCTGCTAAGATCGACGGCGCCGGTGAGTTCCGTATCTTCTTCCAGATCATGCTGCCCTTGATCGTGCCTACCATTGCGGCACTGTGCACCACTCAGTTCATGGGCTCCTGGAACTCCTACATGGACCCCCTGATCTTTATCAACGACAAGACCTTGATGACCCTGCCCCTGGCTCTGGACAAGTTCTCCAGCGATATGGGCACCCAGTACGGCAAGACCATGGCAGCTTGCTGCATGACCACCGTGCCTGTGTTCATCGTGTTCCTGTGCGGCCAGAAGTACTTCATGAAGGGCCTGACCGTTGGCGCTGTGAAGGGCTAAGGAGATACTGTTATGCTGATTTCTGCCAATACCGGTATTGCGGTCTTTGCAAACAATGACCGCTCCGCTCACGCATTTACCTGCGACGAGACCATTCGTGTTATTGCCCAAGCGGGCTTCGACGGAGTGGACCTGGGATTTGTGTCCTACGGTCGTCCGGGTATGCCCATGGCGATCCCCGAATGGCGGGATTGGGTCGCCCAGCGCAAGGCTGTTGCCGACGAGTGTGGCATTCAAGTTAATCTGGGTCACGCCCATTACTACAGTCCTGTTGACGCTGCTTCCTACACCCAGGAGGACTGGGAGCGGGTGACTGGTATGGTCATGCGGGATATTGAGGCCGCTGGCATTTGTAAGGCACCTTGGATCGTTGTCCACCCGGACACCCATCTCAAGGACGGCAATTACAGCCGGAAGGAGTCTCTGCGTAAGGAATACGAGCGGTTCAGCCGCTTGGGTGAACACGCAGCAAAGTTCGGTGTGGGTCTGGCAATCGAGAATATGCCCGAAGCCAGCCAGCGCCGCCGCTTCTGCGGTTCTCATGAGGATCTGCTGGAGCTGCTGGATATGCTGGGTGATGATGAGCGGTTTGGCGTTTGCTGGGATACCGGTCACGCCAATCTGAACACCATTGACCAGGGCAAGGCGCTGATGGAGATCGGCAGCCGTCTGCGTGCGCTGCATATCAACGATAACATGGGAAAGAAGGACGACCATGTGTTGCCCTTCCTGGGCAACGTGAACTGGCAGCCCATCATGCAGGCACTGCATGATATCGACTACCAGGGTGCCTTCAACTATGAGATCCATGGCTATTCCGACGGATTTCCCAAGGAGTACATGGTCCAGGCCGTGCGCTTCGCTTATGAGACGGCGGTATTCATGCTGACAATGGCAAAGGATAACACCAAGTAAATGAAGAACAAAAAAGTTATAATTGTGACCGCAGTGTCTGTTTTGCTGTGCGTTGCAATGATCGCACTCATCATTGTCTTTACAAAGTCCATGATCGGTGATGTGGATGTCTCCACGGACGATTTGGTGGACTATGGCAAGTGGGATCTATCAAAAGAATATACCAATTTGTCCATCTTCCCGGCAGAGGTCCCGTCCTCTGCCACGGAAGTGACATATCGTTACAAGTACCAAAGCGGCTATAATCGCCCCATGTGCCAGATCTATCTGCAGTGCAAGCTGGAACAGCAGGAATTTGCGTCGGAAGTGGAGCGGCTTCGTGCCATCAGCTACACGACGATTGCCGGAGAAACGAACCTTGTCCAATACGACACGGAGAACTTCTCCTATCCTGCCTATGTGACCATGCTGGGCTATGATTTCGCTTATGAGTACGCATTGGTGATGGAGGAGTCCCAGACCATCGTTTACATTTTTACCATGAACACAATCAGTAAAAATGTGAAGTTTGACGAGTCTTATCTGCCGGAGGATTTCATGGCGGATTTTGACGACTTTGAAGTGGATGCGCTGGACCGTTTCACCATGTATGAGAGGTATCGCAATGGCAAGTGAGAACTTCGTACTACCGGCAGATATTGAGGTCGTTCCTTTTTTGCATTATGCGAAGAACGAACAAATCCAAGAGGTAGTGGTTCCCGAGGGCGTGAAGGTCTTGGGTGCGAAGGCGTTTTCTGCTTGCACCAACTTGAAGACCGTGCATTTGCCCAAGTCTTTGACGAATATCGACATGAAGTGCTTTGAGAAGGGCTGTCTGGAAGATGTCTATTACGCCGGATCCCGGTACGACTGGAACCAGATCGAGATCAGCCCCACTGGAAGCCAGGCACTGGTTTGCAAGAATCTCCACTTTGCGGAGACGGATCTGCGAGATGAGGTGCTGTATGAGCCCGGGGAGGGAGATAAGGAGCTGCTGTTTTCCCAGATCCACTCCCTTTTGAATGACGGCGATGGTCGGTTTCACATTGTCGCACCGGAGCTGTGTGTCGAAGGCGTTTGCTCAAAGCCTGGCGATATGAGCTTGCTGATATTCCCAGAGGGAAGCACCATGCTCATCGATACGGGATACCTGGCAAATTACGAAAAGGTCAAGGCTTTTCTTACGGGGATCGGGCTGAAGGAACTGGATTACTTTGTGTTCTCCCACTGTGATGGTGACCATGTTTCCAATGCCCAGGCAATTGCGAATCTTATACTGACTCAGCCCGGCGGCAGGATCGGTCAGTTCCTGTCCTCCGGTCAGGTCTTTGGACCTTATGTTCCCAGCTTCTTCACGTTTCTGCGGGAGCAGGGGATCCCACTGGATATGGAGGTGCGGGCCGGTCGTGTCTTTGACATTGACGGCGTAAGACTGGAGATCCTGGGCCCCACAGATGAGGATATGACCATGGATGTCAATGACGGTGCTTGCCGGAATAACCAGTCCATGATCATGAAGTTCACCTACGGCAACGCCAGCTATTTGACAGCAGGCGATTTGTACGAAAAGCAGGAGGCTGAAGTGGTCCGCCGCTATGGCGAACAGCTGAAAGTGGATGTTTGGAAGTCCAATCACCACGGTGCGTATACTTCCAATACACCTGCCTGGATGAATGCCGTGGGTGGCAAGATCATGTTCTCTCTTGCCAATGACAATGGCGAAACACCATTGATTTTGCGGGCACAGGAAAGAGACATTCAGTGCCTGTCCACCGGATGCCAGGGGTTGCTTCTGATTTCGGCTGGCATGGACGGTACCTACCAGATCCGGACCCAATACCATAACGGCCTGCGGATGTTCCAAAGAGCGCAGTATTGGAAGTTTGACCAAACCTGACCAAATGATATTGTTTGATAGCGGGGTCAGGCCATGCCTGGCCCTGTTTTCTGTTTTGTGTGATTATTCCTTTTGTGTGAAATTGATTTAGGAGGATTAGAAGATGAAGCGTAGAGAATATGCGCAGTATGAAGTTGTCGTTGTCGGCGGTGGCATGGCAGGTCTCTGTGCAGCCCTGGCGTCTGCCAGAAACGGTGCCAAGACTGCATTGATCCAGGCTCGCCCTGTGCTGGGTGGCTGTGGCTCCAGCGAGATCCGCATCCATATCAACAGCGCCTCTGACGGTGCCCGGAAGCCGGAGCTGGAGGAGACCGGCATTTTGTACGAGCTGATGCTGAAGAACAAGATGTATAACCCCAATTTCGAATACTGCCTGTGGGACATGACCCTGTTCGAGGCTGCCAAGCAGCAGGAGAATTTGACCACTTATCTGAACACTTGCATGATCGATGCGGTGTCTGCTGATAACCATATCAATGAGATCATCTGCTTCCAGGAGACCACCGAAAAGCAGATCACCATCAAGGGCGATATTTTCATCGATGCCACCGGCAACGGCACCCTGGGCTACTTTGTGGACGCCGAGTTCCGCATTGGCAGCGAGGCAAAGTCCGAGTTCAATGAGCCCCATGCTCCGGAAGTGCCGGATCTGAACCGGATGGGCAACACCATTTTGTTCCGTGCCATCGATATGGGCCACCCGGTGAAGTTCACCCCGCCCTCCTTCGCCAAGAAGTTCACGGAGCATGACCTGCGCTACCGTGTCCACTCCAATCGTCATCAGATCGACTTCTCCATGGCGGACGATCCGGAGGACTACAAGCGTGTCTCCACCAGTAGCTCCAGCTGCAGCGACTATGGCTATTGGTGGCTGGAACTGATGGGCGACGGCGATGACATCATCCCCGAGTATGAGAACATCCGTGACCAGCTGAATGCCTACCTGTACGGCGTGTGGGATCACATCAAAAACGGCGGTGACCACGGTGCGGAGAACTTCCAGCTGATCTGGGTTGGTACCCTGCCCGGTATGCGTGAGAGCCGCCGCCTGGTGGGTGACTACCTGTTCAATGAGAACGATGTGTATGACGAGCGGATCTTCGACGATGCCATTGCCTTCGGCGGCTGGGGCGTTGACCTCCATGCAGACCGTGGCGCTGAGGATCTGGATGTGCTGCCCAGCAAGACCTGGAACTTTGACGGTGCTTACACCATTCCTTATCGTAGCTACTATTCCAAGAATATCGACAACCTGATGATGGCAGGCCGTGATATTTCCTGTAGCCGTCTGGGTATGGCAAGTACCCGGATCATTGCTACTTGCGCTGTGGGCGGTCAGGGCGTTGGCACGGCAGCGGCGCTGTGCCGGAAGTATCATTGCAATCCCCGGGAACTGATGCCCCACATCAAGGAATTGCAGCAGCTCCTGCTGAAGCAGGACGCATTCCTGCCCGGCTTTGTCAATGAGGACGAGGCAGACTATGCCCGGAAGGCCACCTTTACTGCTACTTCTGAGACCGAGGAAGGCAAGGCTCAGAACGTGAACAACGGTATTGCCCGTACTTACCAGGGCCACTTCAATGGCTGGCAGGGCAAGGGTGTGGAGGAGACGCTGACCATGCACCTGGCAGAGCCTGTGGAGCTTTCCAGTGTTCAGCTGACCTTTGACTCAAACTTCCACTATCCCATCCGTGTGACCATGGCCCCTCTGCGCCAGAAGCAGCAGCGGCCCGGCGTGCCCATGGAGCTGGTGAAGGATTATACCGTGAAGCTGTACCGCAACGGTGAAGTGGTCAAGACCATCCCTGTGGAGGGCAACTACCTGCGTCAGAATGTGCTGAACTTCGAAAAGACCTTGTGCGACAAGGTGGATTTCGAGTTCTATGCCACCAACGGCGCAGATGTGACCACCGTTTTTGAGGTGCGTGCATACTAATGACTCAATTGGCTCCGACTGCTGCGTGCGGCAGCGGACCCTTTTTACTTAGAAGAAACGGAGAATGAAATGAAAAAGAAGAATATCCTCGCCGGCGCCCTGGCGCTGGTGCTGGCAGCCGGGCTGTGCGCCGGCTGCGATTCCACCGGTGACGCAAACAAGGAAACCTACGCTGGTACCGGTATCACCATCGACGGTGCGACCTTTATGGCCAGTGTTGCGGATACGAAGGCGTATGGGTCCGGTATCCCCTGCACGGTGATGCAGGGCATGGCTTCGTCTGAAAAGTATCTGTATGTGGCAAAGGAAAAGGCCAATATCCATGCGGTGATCGTCCAGTATGACCCGGCTACGGGTGAGCAGAAAGTGATGGAATACTATCCGGATCTGAAAAGCAAGGAGCAGGTGGAGCTGGACAATGTGCTGCATATCAATGACATGACCATTTTCACCGAAAGTAACGGCGACAGTTTCCTGCTTACCGCCAACGCAGCGCACCCCACTTCATCGTCTACGAAGGGTCAGTGCCTAAATCTGATGAAGCTGGACGAGAAAAAGGCTACGCTGCGACTGGTGGGGTATTTTAACCTGAAATACACCAACGGCAATGGGGAGGAGGCATATTTAAGCGCCACTTCCATCCGTCATGTGGCCCAGAATGAGGAATACAACTATTTCCTGGTGAAAAACGGCGATAGCTTCTACTGGTGCAAGATGCCTGTGAACGCCACCGGCGGGCCCATTGAAAGACCCGAGGAAGTGTTCTGCGTGCGGCTGTTCACCGTGGACAACCGCAATGCCATGTACCAGGCTGAAGATGGTAGCTATTACACATTGCCCAATGTGGAGAACTGGACCAACCAGGGCTATTTCTACGACGAGCGGGATGGCCTGCTGTACATCCCCATGTGGAACACCAAGATGGGCACAAAAATGAGGAGAGAAAATGCTATCATCATCTATGATGTGAAGGAACTGATGAGCATCGACGCCATGGAGGCGGTCAAGGAAAATCGGACTCTGGTCATTCATCCTCTTATGCCCTCACTTCACATCATCAATAGCAGTGAAACGGAGTTTGAGGTGGAGTCCTGCGTGTTCCTGAAAAATCAGGGGACCAATGGCGACCTGCACCTGTACTTCAATGCCAACGGCGTGAATGTGAAAAAGAGCGAGGGCATTTGGCGTTGCGACTATACCCAGGGCAGCGTGGAGCTGAAGAACGTGGCAGATGAAAATTCCATCATCTACACCATTACGTACAACTACAATGTGGAAGGCGTGGAAAAAGCAGATTGGAAGCAGGAGATCGACAGCAGCAACTTCAGTATGCTGAAGGATACTCTGCATATTGTGGGGATCCCCACCAATCTGCGCTACAATTGCTTCACTTATTCTGGACACAAGTTCGCCGGTTGGCAGTTGCAGCGGCAGTCTGACGGCGCATGGTTGTATGAGGATGGCACATGGTACGCAGACGGTGCGGCACCGGAGGGGCTGACCTTTATGACGCTGGAAAATCAGCAGACCGTAGATGAGCTGACCAGCGTAAACGGCGATGTGATCACGGCTTATGCCCAGTGGATCGAAAAATAAGAAAAACGACGGGGGAGGAACGGGAAGGGAAAAGAGCAACCGGTTGCAAATTTGGGGTTGATATTTTTACCTGTGGCAGGTATAATGGTAGATACACGGAAAGGAGCGGGTAAAGATGCCGGAGATTTACAGTGTGCCGCTGAAACGGCTTGTGGAAGAATTTCATTTGGAAGTGACCTATCGGGCAACGGATTATGAAAGGGTTTGCCTAACGGTGGAGGATGTGGCCCGTCCTGGCTTGCAGCTGGCAGGGTATTTTGATCACTTCGAACCCATGCGTCTACAGGTGATCGGAAACGCTGAGGTCAGCTACTTGGCAAAGCTGGCACCCTGGGAACGGGAGAATATCTTTGACCGACTGTTTTCCTATAAATTTCCTGCGCTGCTGCTGGCCCGGGGCTTTGAGCCTGATGAACAGTGCGTTGCCATGGCAAAAAAACACAATGTGACACTGTTGCGCTCCCAGGAGGCCACCAGTACCCTCGTTTCTGCTACCATCAACTTCCTGCGAACTGCCCTGGCTCCCCGGATCACCCGTCATGGCGTACTCATGGAGGTCTACGGCGAGGGCCTTCTGCTCATTGGTGACAGCGGAATCGGTAAAAGCGAGGCAGCAGTGGAGCTCCTCAAGCGTGGACACCGACTGATCGCAGACGATGCGGTGGAGATCCGGAAGATATCTGGCAATTCCCTTGTAGGTGCTGCACCGGCTTTGATCCGCAATTATATTGAGTTGCGGGGCATTGGTATCATCAATGTGGCAAAGCTCTTTGGTATGGGCGCCGTGAAGTCGGAAAATGAGATCAATCTTGTGGTGAACATCGTGCCCTGGAACACCCAGGAGGTCTATGACCGTCTGGGCCTGGAGGAACAGTACATGGAGATCTTGGGCGTTAAGGTCCCGCAGAACACCATCCCCATCACCCCAGGCCGTAATCTGGCGGTGATCCTGGAAGTGGCAGCTATGAACAACCGTCAACGAAAAATGGGCTACAATGCTGCGCTGGAATTTACGGAGCAGATCAATAGCCACTTTGAAACACAATCCGGTAATCAAGTATGAAGGAATTAACTGTACGTGCCAATGACGCAGAACAGCGGCTGGATCGTTTTTTAGCCAAGGCTGTGCCTTTGCTTCCTGCGTCCCTGGCGCAGAAATACATCCGCTTAAAGCGGATCAAATGTAATGGCGCTAGAGTCCAGCGGGATACTCGTCTGCAAGAGGGGGATGTGCTCCAACTCTATATCAACGACGAGTTCTTCGATATGCCACGGGAAGATAACGCTTATTTGACAGTGGCGACGCCAAAACTGAATATCGTCTATGAGGATGAGCATATCCTGCTGGTGGATAAGCGCCCGGGCATTGCGGTACACCCCCATGACGGCGCCGAATATGGTCGGACGCTTATCGACCACATTCAGGCATATCTGTACCAGAAGCGGGAATGGCGGCCCCGGGAGGAGCATTCCTTTGTGCCGTCCCTGTGCAACCGTATCGACAGGAATACCGGTGGTATCGTCATTGCAGCAAAGACCGCAGAAGCTCTGCGGGTGATGAACCAGAAAATCAAGGACCGGGAGATGGATAAGCGCTACCTTGCCATTGTGGAAGGAACGCCCAAGCCTCAGGTGGGAAGTCTGAAGGGGTATCTGTTCAAGGATGCCAAGCAGAACCGGGTGTTTGTCAGCGATAGCCCCAAGCCCGGGGCCAAAACCTGCCAGACCAATTATAAGGTGCTTAACAGCCGCAACGGCCTTTCTCTGGTGGAATGCCAGCTGATCACCGGCCGCACACACCAGATCCGTGCCCAGTTTGCCCATGGGGGCCATCCGCTGCTGGGCGATGGGAAATACGGCAAGCTGGATAAGCGGTTCGACCGGAATTATCAGGCGTTGTATTCTTACAAGCTGACCTTTGAATTCACCACCGATGCCGGAGCGCTGGAATACTTGAATGGCAAGAGCTTTCAAGTGGGCGCTGTGGACTTTGTGGAGGAATATTTCCCGGAATATTCCATTTAAT
>CAZGTR010000043.1:0-8671 GCA_964528715.1 uncultured Oscillospiraceae bacterium
AAAGGGTATCGAGGGTTCAAATCCCTCCTTCTCCGCCAAAATAACTCCCATCCATTCGGTTGGGAGTTATTTTTATCGCGATGACTTTCACTTGCAGTATTTCAAATCTTTTGCACAAAATTGGAACACGATCATTGATACAAAACGTATCGGTGGTCGTGTTTTTTGTTTTGTGGTCACAGACATTTTTGGAGAATGTGTTTTAGATATAATGCAAATGGAAATAATTCTCATTTGCTTCTTGACAAACTTAAGCTGATATGGTAAACTCATTATGCAAATAAGAACTATTCGCACGGATAAAAACGTAACAGAAAATAATCGACTTCAGGAGGTTTTAATTATGAAAGGATTTGCAATGTTAAAGATCGGTCAGACCGGTTTGGTAGAAAAGGAAAGACCGGTGTGTGGCCCCTGCGATGCGATTTGTAAGCCGCTGGCGTTGGCTCCTTGTACTTCGGATGTGCACACCATTTGGGCTGGTGCCATTGGTGACCGCCACGAGATGATCCTGGGCCACGAAGCCGTGGGCGAAGTGGTGGAAGTGGGTTCGGAAGTGAAGGATTTCAAGCCCGGCGACCGGGTCCTCATCGCCGCCATAACCCCGGACTGGAACTCTCTGGAGGCTCAGGGCGGCTACGCCATGCACTCCGGCGGTATGCTCTCCGGCTGGAAATTCTCCAATTTTAAGGACGGCGTGTTCGGTGAATATTTCCATGTGAACGACGCAGACGGCAATCTGGCCCACCTGCCGGAGGGCATGGATCTTGCGGCAGCGTGTATGCTGGCGGATATGGTCCCCACGGGCTTCCATGGCGTGGAGTTGGCGGATATCCAGTTTGGTGATACCGTGGCAATCATCGGCATCGGCCCCGTGGGCCTCATGGCCGTGGCAGGTGCTGCGATCCGTGGCGCATCCACCATCTACGCTGTGGGTTCCAGAAAGAATTGCGCTGACCTCGCTCTGGAATTTGGTGCCACCGAGATCATCAATTACAGAGAGGGTGACATCGTGGAGCAGATCCTGGCGAAAACCGGCGGAAAAGGCGTGGACAAGATCGTCATCGCCGGTGGCGATAACGACACCTTTGATCAGGCTATTCGTATGTTGAAGCCCGGCGGTATCATCGGCAATGTCAACTATCTGGGCGAGGGGGACTATGTGAAGATCCCCAGAACGGAATGGGGCTGCGGTATGGCACACAAGCAGATCCGTGGCGGCTTAATGCCCGGTGGCAGACTCCGGATGGAGAAGCTGGCAAACCTGGTCATGGCCGGGCGCATCCACCCGGAAAAGCTGGTGACTCACCGGTTTGTCGGCTTGGAGAATGTGGAACCGGCCCTGATGTTGATGAAGGACAAGCCCCGTGATCTGATCAAGCCGTTGGTCATTATCGAAGAATAAATAGCCGCAAGATCGTAATTATTTGAAAAGTCTCCTTTACCAGCAGGAAAAGGAGACTTTTTACGCATTGAGTGCCTTTGATTGCATACAGCGGTGGCTGCCAGACGAATCGTATATTTGCAAACCGGCTTGCTTAGAATTTGAAAGGGAACAGTGAACTTCGGTTTTTCAAGCTGATTTTAAGTCGCTGTTGTAAGATAAGCAAAACAGGAGGTGGAGCAATGGGATACCAGGCGGTATTCGAACGATATGAACTGAAATATCTTCTGTCGGCCCAGCAGAAGCAGCGGCTTTTAGCGCTGATGCAGGGGAAAATGCAGCTGGATGGGTACGGCAGGACGACCATTCGCAATCTCTATTTTGATACGGCGGATTTTCGGCTGATCCGGCATTCCCTGGAGCGGCCGGTGTATAAAGAAAAACTCCGGGTACGAAGCTACCGCAGAGCTGGGGCGGAGGATCTGGTTTTCGTGGAGCTGAAGAAAAAGTACCAGTCCGTGGTCTATAAACGCCGGGTGAGCATTCCCCAGGGACAGGCCCTTGGCTGGCTGTCCGGTGGAGCGCAGCACCCCGATGAGAGCCAGATCACCCGGGAGATCGACTATTTCCGGGATTTTTACCGGACGCTGGTGCCAAAGGTTTTTCTCAGCTACGAGCGGGAGGCGTTTTTCGCCTTGGATGGGTCGGATCTTCGGATGACCATGGATGAAAACATCCTCAGCCGGGAGACGGAAGTGACCCTGGACTCGGAGGCCTGGGGCACACCGTTGCTGGCGCCGGGTCTGACATTGCTGGAAGTCAAGACTTCCGGTGGATTGCCCTTGTGGCTGACGGGCTTTCTGACCCGGGAGGGGATTTACAAGACCTCGTTTTCTAAATATGGCACGGCTTACCGTGACCAAATTTTTCTGCGCAACAAAGGAGAAAAGGAATATGCTGGATAATCTTTTTAAGGGAATTTTTGATTCCAACACGGCAAGTGTCATCCCGGTGGGGGAATTTTTGCTGTGCGTGGGGATCTCGTTGGTGATCGGTGTTCTGCTGGTCCTGGCTTATATGTACAAGGCCCGCTACACCCGCAGCTTTGTGGCGACGCTGGCGCTGCTGCCGGCGGTGGTATGCGTGGTGATCATGATGGTCAACGGCAATGTGGGCACCGGTGTGGCTGTTGCCGGTGCATTCAGTCTGGTGCGCTTCCGCAGCGCCCCGGGTACGGCTAAGGAGATCGGTGCGCTGTTCCTGGCCATGGGGGCAGGCCTGATTGCAGGCATGGGGTATCTTGCTTATGCGGTGCTGTTTACAGTCCTGCTGGGCAGCATGATGATGCTCTATTCCTGCATCGACTTCGGCACAGGCCGGGCGGATGCCAAATACAAGACCCTGAATATCACCATCCCGGAGGAACTGAATTATTCGGAGGTCTTTGAGGACCTCTTTGACCGCTACACCACCCAGCGGGAGCTGGTGCGGGTGCGTACCACCAACATGGGCAGCCTTTACAAGCTGACTTACAATGTGACGCTTCGGGACCCCAAAGCCGAAAAGGAAATGATCGACCAGATCCGCTGCCGCAATGGCAATCTGGAGATCAGCATTTCGACCCAGGAGAATTTGACCGCAGCTCTTTAATGGAGGGATCGGTATGAAACTGAAAAATCTTTTGGCATTGCTGTTGTGCATGGCGCTGCTGTGCGGCTGCACCCCTGCACAGGTGCCCGGAGAAAGCAATGACGGCACACAAGATACTACCGGCGACCAGCAGGGAAGTGGGGAAACCATCGTTAGCACCGTCATCGATCCGGAGAACGCTTTTTCTAAGCGGGACCTGCGGGATACCTACGACGAAAGCGAGTGCGTAAAGATCTCCCTGGAGGGCGATACTGCCAGCTGCGACGGCGAGGGCGTTACCGTTTCCGGCTCCACGGTGACCATCACTGCAGCAGGCAGCTATCTGCTCAGCGGCAGGCTCAAGGGCATGGTCATCGTAGAAGCCACCAAGGATGACAAGATCCAGCTGATTTTGGCAGGAGCGCAGATCGAAAGCGCCACCTCTGCGGCGATCTATGTGAAAAAGGCGGACAAGGTGTTCGTCACCACCGCCGCCGGGACGGAAAATACCGTGAAAAACAGTGGAGAATTTGTTGCCATTGACGACAATAATATCGACGCAGCCATCTATGCCAAGGATGATCTGACCCTGAACGGTCAGGGAAAACTCACGGTCGCATCTTCCGCCGGCCATGGTATCGTGTCCAAGGATGATCTGGTCATTGGCAGCGGTGAATATGACATTACCTGCACCGGACATGGTCTGGCAGGGAAGGACTCTGTGCGCATCGCCGCCGGAACGATCAAGATCGATGCGGGAAAAGATGCCATCCATAGCGAAAATGACGACGATACCGCAAAGGGCTATGTATATCTTGCGGACGGTACTTTTGGTTTGACAGCCGATGGAGATGGCATTAGCGCTTCCAATTCTATGCGCATTGACGGCGGTAGTTATGTCATTGCTTCCGGTGGCGGCAGCGAGAACGGTAACAAGGATCACACGGATAATTTCGGAGGTGGCAGACCCGGTGGCTGGTTCGGTGGTTCCAACAGCTCTGCGGATACTTCTTCCGATACCACCAGTATGAAAGGTATCAAGTCTGCCGGGGATATGACCATCACCGGCGGCAGCTTCCATATCAACGCTGCTGACGATGGCGTGCACACCAATTCGAGTATGACCATTTCCGGCGGCAACTTTGAGATCACCACCGGCGACGACGGCTTCCACGCAGATGACAGTCTGACTTTCAGTGATGGAACGGTGAATATCACCACATCCTACGAGGGCCTGGAGGCCTTGCATTTGACCATTTCCGGCGGCGAGATCAAGCTGGTCGCTACGGACGATGGCTTGAATGCGGCGGGTGGTACGGACAACAGCGGTTTTGGTGGCGGTGATATGGGAAATATGGGCGATGTCCCTGAAATGCCAAACGGTGACCCCAATGGTATGGGCGATGCACCCGAGATCCCCACCGGCGGCATGGGCGACGCACCGGAAATGCCCACCGGTGAAAGACCGGACCAGGGGGATATCCCCGGGGGCATGGGCCAGATGCCCGGAATGCCCGGCGGACAGGGTGACATGGGTCAGATCCCTGGCGATAGCGGCAACCAGGATGGTGTGTCAGAGCTTTCGAACGATGACACAGACGGTGTTATCCTTGGAAAGCTGGGTGGCTTCCCCGGTGGCATGGGTGGCGGCTTCGGCGGTATGGGTGGTATGGGAGGAATGTCCTCCAGCGATGGCACCATCGTCATTTCTGGTGGTGACATCTATATCCAGGCCTCCGGCGACGGCATTGATGCCAACGGCACCCTGGAGATCACCGGCGGGCGCATCACCATTTGCGGCCCCAACTCCGGCGACACGGCTAGCCTTGACTTTGATCTCACTGGTACCATTTCAGGCGGAACGGTCATCGCTACCGGCGCTTCCGGCATGGCGCAGACCTTCAGCAGCGCCCAGCAGGGCATGATCAATTACCGGGCCGGAAACCAGAAAGCGGGCACTCAGGTGACGCTCAAGGATTCCAATGGCAATGTGATACTGTCTGTGACGCCTGCGCTGGATTATTCCATGATTATTTTGAGCAGTCCGGATCTCAAGAGCGGGGAAACCTATACCCTCACCATTGGGACAACTTCGAAGCAAGTCATGGCTTCCTAAAAAGAAACACCCCCAGGTCAAAAAACCTGGGGGTGTGTTTTGCTTTAGTACCAACTGCCAGTGGATAGATAGAAGAAAAAGTACGGTAACATATTCAAAAGCAGAACGGATAGATTGGTCCAAGCGATGTGCTTGGGCGAACATTCTGGCTTCCAGAGACCGCTGATCCAACAAAGGGCAGACAGGGCAAATGGGGAGACCCAAAGCATAAGGCGGAAAATGACGAAGATGAGCAAGCAGGGAAGGATCCACTGGTCCGTTGCCACATTCAAAAACAGCAACTGCGCCATTTCAATGGCCCAGTAGGTCATGCAGGGGATCGCAGCTCTGCGCAAGGCTTTTTTCATAGTAATCAGCTCCTACCTTTGATAAGTCCAGTATAGCACACACGTTTATATCTGTCAATGTTCATGGGAATACAGAATTCTCCAGCTTTTTTAGGGCAGATGTGTTATCATTTTTGGGTATGACGGTGGATGAGGTGCACCGATGCCGCAGAGGATTTTGCGGATATGGCGACGGCGCTCCTGTGACACTTCCATCGGAAAACGCATATACAGCAGAAGCCCCCGGTCTGTGACCGGGGGCAAGTTTTATTCTTCCTCGTTTTTCTGCGATTGGGGAATGTCCTGGATCTTAGGGCTGTGGGTGTAGTAGACCCGGGCATAGTCGATGAATGCGATGAGCATAACGAGACTGTCCACTAAAATGATGATATTGACATACACCGGCTTGAGCATGGGGAAAAGCACCATCAAGATCAGACTGACGAACAGCACAGTGGTGCAGATCTTGCCGGAGATCAAAGCACCGGTGAGCATTTTTCCACTGCGCAATGTCAAAAAACCTGCGATCAACTGGAAGCTTTCCTTTACTACGAACAGGCACACCAGTGCCAATAGCGGGGGATATTTTACCGCCAGACAGACGATCAAAGAAAACTGAGTGGCTTTGTCAGCCAATGGGTCAAGAATTTTGCCCACGGTGGAGATCATATTAAAATGCCGGGCGATCTTGCCGTCAAACATATCAGTTAAGCAGGATACAGCCAGAATACCGGCAGCAATGAAATGGTCCGTTACGTTCTCTGCACCCAAATAGATCACCATGTAAACGGGGATCAACAACAGCCGAAACAGACTGAGCATATTCGGTACGGTGAACAGATCTTTTTTCCAATCCTTGATAAACATTTCTTTCCTCCCATGACGGTCGGTCATCAACACGATTAGTATATTATAAGAAAATCATAACCGATAATCAAGAGAAAAACAAGAAAATTCAGAAAGTTTTTACTGCCGGCTCAAGATGATGGTCGCCATGGGGTATTGCAAAGCCAAATGCCTCCAGGTGTTGCGGTCCAGTTCTCCGGTGACGGGCAGTTCATTCAGCGCTTGGAATGCGGAAAGGGCATTGGCGGTGGAGATATCCAGCGTCCCGGTGACATCCGGAGCGGTAATGCTGCCGTATGCTTTGGACAGGACGATGAGCACAGCCTGAACTAAGTAAAGATTTGCCTGATGTTCCCCACGGCGGATGACCTGCCCTGGCTCCAGAATGATCTCCAGTGGCTGTACAGGCCCAACAGCAACTAGAGCCGGGCCGTAGGCTGCTACGATCTGGTCCCAGGTGGCTTGATCAGTAATACCAGTAATGGGCAGACCGTTACGACGTTGGAAGGTGGAAACGGCGGTGACGGTCTGGGGACCATAGACACCGTCCGGGATCACACTTGGCTGCAATGGGTCACTTTCCGCAATGACACGTAGCATGGTTTGTAAGCTGCGGATGGGTTGACCCACAAAAGACTCTGCCGGTCTCATCGTATCACCTCCTGTACCACGGGATCTTGATTGCCAAGACGCAGGTCCTCCCCAGGGAACTGGGTCATGGTGGAGCTGCGTGCGTAGCGGGTGCGGGTATTGGCAGTTGCCATGGCGGGGACTGCACGTCCGGTGCCAGTGGGGCGGATCACCGGGAAAGCGGTCCCGTCCCGGAGACTGGTATTTTCAATGCCGGCAAATTGATCGTAGATCTCGTCCCAGGTCCGGTCGTCCACCTGTCCCGTTTCCGGTAGGCCGAACCAGCGCTGGGCGGCCACAACCGCATCCCGGGTGGCGGAGCCGAATATGCCGTCGATGGTCAGCGGGGGAATATTGGGGATAAAACTTGCCAGAATAGAGAGCATATACTGCAAATGCCGCACCTTTTCGCCGGTGTCACCCTGCTGAATGGGGTCCGGGTATTCCCAATTGATGGAATAAAACTGCTGTCCCTGGCTGCGCAGCTCCGACAGCGCCGTGACGGCGGTATACAGCCGCACCAGCTCGTACCAGGTTGCTTTGCCCACAATGCCGTCCACTGTCAGTCCGAAGATCTCCTGGAAAGCCCGGACGGTGGCCTCTGTCTGGCTGCCGAAAATGCCGTCGGTCGATGTGAGCTTTGAGATGGCAGGATAATTCTGGGAGATCCGGTTCAGCTCCACCTGAATGACCACCACCGACGGCCCGGAACTACCCCGGCGCAGCGGTGTGCCCGGATAGGAGGAGGTGATCCCTCGGATGGGCGCGTCTGGGACGATCTCCACATTTCCGTAGTAATTGCGAAGGATCTGCACATAGTCATAGCCCTGCCGGGCGAGATTTTGGCTGCCCCATTGACTTAGACCTTCGCAGGTGACGGTGGTGCCATTGCAGAATTTGGCAGCTAACGGCTCCACAAAACCGGGCCGCCGGAGATAGTCGTTGAATAGGCGGTCTACGATCCGGGAGATGTTTTCGAAGAAACTGCGACCGTTGACGAAGGCTTGGTCGTAGGCGGTGCTGCTGGTGATGTCAAAGTCATATCCCCGGCTGCGATAGAACTCGGTGTAGACCCGGTTAAGGGCGAAGGAAACAATGGCCAGAATGTTGGCTTCCAGTGCGTCATCTTCCCAAGTGGGATAGATCTCGCTGGAGGCGACATTTTTCACATAGTCGGAAAAGGAAACGGTCACATTGGCGGCGTAGGCAGACGGCGCTCCCAAATGTACCGTGATCCGTTGCGGAATACTGGGCAGAACGACGGGCATGGGACACCTCCTTACAGATTTTGTGCCGGCGTTTCAAATGTTTCGGATTGACTGCGACTTTCCGGTAGCTCAGATAATGGGATCAGCTCCAAATTCTGCTCCGTTGTAATACCCGCAAATACTTGCAGATCCTCAATGAAGATCTGCTCATAGTCTTGGAGCCGGGCGATGAGATCTACTACGGTAAAGGGCCGCTCCTCGGCATCGGGGCTTTGGCTTTCGGAAGCATCTGGTACCGGTACGGCAATGGGATAAATGCGTCCGCTGCGGTCCGTCAGACGCATGGCAATGGCAGTGCCATCTTTGGCGGTAACGGTGACGGTCACATCGGTCAGAGGAAGCTGTGCATTGCTTGCATAAGCGTGGACTTGTATGTATCCGGTGGCTGGCAGAGAGATCACTCCTTTCTTCTTGCTGATAGCCTTGAGCAAAATGTGAAAAGTCGTTGTGCCGCAAGGCTTTTTTGAATTAT
>CAZGTR010000044.1:0-8607 GCA_964528715.1 uncultured Oscillospiraceae bacterium
CCATGGCGTTGATATCGTCCTGTCCGTCGCAGTCGATGGAAATGGTGATGTCGCAATGATCTTTGGCTTCCATCAGCCCGGCCAGGACGGCGTTCTGGTGGCCCCGGTTGCGGCTTTGGCGAATGCCCTTGAAATGGGGATCCTGCTGGGCAAGGTCGCAGATGATCTGCCAGGTGTTGTCCTTGGAGCCGTCGTCCACGAACAGGACATGGCTCTCGGGGCTGATCTTTCCGGCGCTTTCCAGATCCCGGAGCTTTTTCAGAAACATTCCACTGGTCAAGGGGAGCACCTGCTCCTCGTTGTAGCAGGGAACGATGATGGATAGGATCGGCTGCATGAAGTTCACTCCTTGTTGTTGCTTTCGGTTATTGTACCATAATAAGCAGAAAAAGGAAAGGATGAAAAACAGCACAGATCGATCTCGATGCTGGTTTTAGTTGAATGTGCCGGTGGAAAGATAGCGCTGACCGCTGTCTGGCAGGACGGTGACGATGGTTTTGCCCCGATTTTCAGGCAGAGCCGCCAGAAATCTGGCACCCCAGAGATTTGCACCGGCGGAAATGCCTGCCAAAATGCCGGTGGCCCGGGAGAATTCCCGGGCGGTATCGGTGGCATCCCGGTCGGTGACGGTGAGAATGCCGTCCAGAATGCCCAAGTCCAGCACCGCCGGGACAAAACCGGCACCAATGCCTTGAATGCCGTGGGGACCTTTGCGCCCCTGGGTGAGTACGGGGGATCCGGCAGGTTCCAGACCGCAGATCCGAATATTGGGGTCTTGCTCCTTCAAATATCGCCCCACGCCGGTGATGGTGCCCCCGGTGCCAATTCCGGCAACGAAAATATCTACCTGTCCATGGACCTGCTGCCAGACCTCCGGACCGGTGGTGCGATAATGGGCCTGCGGGTTAGCGGGGTTGGAAAATTGGTCGGGCAAGTAAGCGCCCTGTGTGGCGGCAATGGATCGTGCCATTTCCACCGCCGCAGCCATACCGCCGGCTGCCGGGGTGAGGACCAGTTTTGCACCGTAGGCCTTCATCAGCTGCTGTCGCTCTTTGCTCATGTTCTCCGGCATGACGATGATGGCTTTATAGCCCATGGCGGCGGCCAGGGCGCACAGACCGATACCGGTGTTGCCGGAGGTGGGCTCCACGATGGTGCCTTCGGGCGCAAGCAGACCCTGTTCTTCTGCATGCCGGAGCATGGCAAGGGCCACCCGGTCTTTGATAGAACCGGTGGGATTCTGACTTTCGATTTTTGCAAGGATCCGGCAATGGGGATCCGGGATTTCCAGCAGGGGCGTTTGCCCCACAAGGACGGTTAGATCATGGGTGATATCCATAAAAACCTCCTGTCAAAGCTCAAAGTCCTGCTTTTTTCGGCTGCGCAGCAGTAGGCCGGTGTTTTCGGCTGTGACGGTGGTGTGGGCGGGAATAGAAGCGGTGACAAAGGCATTGGCTCCAATGACACAGCCCCGACCAATAACGGTATCGCCGCCCAAAATGGACGCTCCGGCGTAGATGGTCACTCCATCTTCGATGGTGGGATGGCGCTTTTGTCCCCGTAGTTGCTGGCCGCCCCGGGTGGAGATACCGCCCAGGGTCACGCCCTGGTATAGACGCACCCAATTGCCGATGACGGTGGTCTGACCAATGACAACACCGGTGCCGTGGTCGATGAAAAAATGTGACCCGATGGCAGCGCCGGGGTGAATGTCGATCCCGGTGGCGCTGTGGGCCAGCTCCGTCATCATCCGGGGAATCAAGGGCACTTCCAGCCGGTAAAGCTCGTGAGCCAGTCGGTAAACGGTGATGGCGTACAATCCGGGATAGGCGCAGAGGATCTCGTCAAAGCCTGTGGCGGCAGGATCGCCTGCGTATGCAGCTTCCAGATCCGTCTGAATCAGAGCCCGCACAGTGGGGATCTGCGTGAAAAATGCCGTCACAGTGGGGCTTATCTGCTCCTGGGGCATGACCCGCTCCAGCTGGAGTTCCAACAGCGCTTCTGATCGTTGCAGTTTTTCAGACAGTGCGCTCTGGGTCCCACGGTGAAAGAGAACACTGTGCAGCTGGGAGAGAATGGAAGTAATTGCCGCCTGCTCCGGACAATGATCCGGGCTGAAAAGATCAATGGGCCGACCCAATTGCAGGTCGGCCCATATCATCTGTAGTATATCCTTTTGGCGATCCAAGCCTTAGTCCTCGAAGGTCAGGACATCCTTGTATCGCTCCTTGAAGATACCGTACACGGTGTCCAAGATCTTCTCGTCGCTGACGGACAGATAGTTCTCGGTCTCCTCGTCCACGGGCTCCACTTCCAGAATGACGATCTCGGTGGCCAGCTCCTCGGCGGGCATCAGCACCAGATACTCCTTGCCCTCCAGCTCTACGCTGTCCAGATACTCAAAGAGAGTCTCTTCGCCGTTTTCGTCGGTGAGGGACAGAATGTTTTCCTGCTCTTCTTCGTTGAGGATCTCGTTATTTTCCATGGTCAATACTCCTTAAAATTTCATTCCCGACGCAAACAGCTTTGCCGGTGTAGCTGCTGTCATTATAAAGGGTGAAATCAATTCTGTCAATGGAAATAAAACGGCGATTGGGCACCTGCTTGGACGAAAAAACACCCCCGCAGTGTCGGCAAGGCCGACAAATGCGGGAGCGATTGTAGCTTGTTCAGAACTGGGCAGCTTCTGCCGATTTCAGCTGAAGCTGGAGCTTGTCTGCAATCAGGGCGATAAATTCCGAATTTGTGGGCTTTCCCTTGGTGTTGCTCACCGTGTAGCCGAAGAAGCGCTGCAAGGTGTCCAGATCTCCTCTGTCCCATGCCACTTCGATGGCGTGACGGATGGCACGCTCCACCCGGGAAGGGGTGGTTTGGAAGGTTTTTGCCACCTGGGGATACAGCACCTTTGTGATGGCGTTGATCACATCCATATCCTCTACCGCAATGATGATGGCTTCCCGCAGATACTGATAGCCCTTGATATGGGCCGGGACGCCGATCTCGTGGATGATACCGGTGACCATGGTCTCAATGCTGGTTTTGTCCGGCTTGTGCATGGAAATGATCCGTGGGCTCTCCCCACCACGGAACTCCTCCATCCGCTCCACCACAGCGGTGACATCACAGGGCTTGAGCATGAGATACCGTGCGCCCAGACTGGCAGCGGTAGAAGCTACATAATCTGTGATAAATCCGGATGTAGCCAGAATGATGGGCTTTTTCTCCATCCCCACGATCGCTTTGAGAACACTAATCCCGTCCTTCTTTGAAAGCATTAGATCCAATATCAGTGCGTCGGGCTGCATTTGCTGGATCGTGCGGATGGCTTGCTCTCCGTCGCTGGCTGTTCCAATGACTTGAAAACTGTCTGTTTGACGAAACGCATTGGATAGTGCTGTACAGAATTCTTCTGCGCCGTCTGCGATAAATACGGTTGTTCGTTTATCCATAACATCCTCTCCTGTCACATTGAACTTTGCTCCCCTAAATAGCTTGATTTTCATGCTATCTGCGACACCTATAATTTAGCATAATGTCACATTTTTTGCAAGAGGAAAAGGGGAACAATCGTTCGCCTTCTTTCAACGTTTTTCGACAAAACGGGGTAAAAAACGGACCTGTTTATGGTTGACGGAGCCGGAGATCTGGTGTAGAATAAAAAACAACTGTTTATATTGGAGGTACGGCTATGAACAAAACATGGAATTTGGACCCGATCTACCAGGGGTTCGAGGATCCCACATTTGAAGCAGATATGCAAGAGGCTAAAAAGCTGTTGTCTGCATTCGAGCTCCACACGCAGACGCTGGAAAATGCAGAGCCTGCCGAGGCCCTTCGCCGGGGCATCGAGCTGGAGGAGCAGATCAACGATCTGATCTCCAAGCTGGCAGGCTATGCCTCTTTGCGCCAGTCGGTGGATACCCGGGATCAAGCGGCTGCTTCCCAGATGGGACGGATCATGGCGGTGTACAGCGGCTTTGCAGCTCCTGCTGCTGCCTTCGAAAAATGGGCGGCGGCGCTGCCGGAGCTGGAGCAGCTGGTGCAGCAGGATGAACTGCTGAAGCAGTATGGGTATCTGTTCCACCGGATGAAACAGTCCAGTATCCATTTGCTGGGCAGCGAGACGGAGACGGCTATGGCAAAGCTCTCCCTGTCCGGCGGCAGCGCTTGGGGAGATATGCAGGAATATCTGACCAGCACCGTGCCGGTCCACTACCGGGGCGGCGTGACCAACCTGTCTGCCATCCGAAATCTTGCCTATGATCCGGATCCCCAGGTCCGCAAAGAGGCCTACGAGGCGGAGCTGGCCTGCTATGAGCGCATTCGGGACGCAGTGGCGTTCTCCCTGAACTCCATCAAGCTGGAGACCATTTCCCAGTGCCAACTCCGTGGCTACGAGTCCCCTCTGGCCCGGACACTTGAAAACTGTCCCATGGAGCGATCCACGCTGGATGCCATGCTGGGTGCCATGGACGAGTATTTGCCCAAGTTCTGGCAGTATCTGAAGGCTAAGGGCAAGGCTCTGGGCCACGAAAATGGCCTGCCCTGGTATGATCTGTTCGCCCCCATGGGCAATGCCAGCACCAAATTCACTGCCCAGCAGGCGAGGGATTATCTGGTGGCACAGTTCGAGAAATTTAATCCCGAGGAAGCGGAAATGATCGCCCAGGCCTTTGACAATGCCTGGATCGACTTCTATCCCCGGGATGGAAAGCGGGGCGGCGCATTCTGCGCCGGTGTGGAATGTCTGGGCGAAAGCCGCATTCTGACCAATTTTGACGGAATGTTCACGGATATCGTCACTTTGGCCCATGAGCTGGGCCATGCCTACCACAATCTGTGCATCCGGGATCACCGGCCCCTGAACCGGGATTATTCCATGCCCGTGGCGGAGACCGCTTCTACCTTCAATGAGTGCGTGGTCATGGCTTCTGCCATCGCTGGGGCAGCGGATAAAAATGAACAGCTGGCGCTGATCGAGTCCCAGTTGCAGGACGCCACCCAGATCATCTGCGACATCTACTCCCGCTTCCGCTTTGAGGCCAAGGTGTTCGAGAACCGGGAGGAGAAGTTCATGGATGCGGATACCCTCTGTGGCTATATGCTGGAGGCCCAGAAGCAGTGCTATGGCGATGGCCTGGATCACAGCTGCCTGCACCCGTATATGTGGGTGTGCAAGAGCCATTACTATGGCCCCACCTTCTACAATTTCCCCTACGCCTTTGGCGGTCTGTTCGCCCGGGGACTGTACGCCCAGTACGAAAAGCAGGGGAAGGCTTTCATTCCCAAGTATAAAACGCTGCTGCACACTACCACGGTGGCATCCGTGGAGGATACTGCCAAGGTGGCGGGTATCGACCTGACGGATAAGGAATTCTGGCGTGGTGCTTTGCAGACCATTGCAGAACAGATCGACCTGTTCTGCCAGCTGGTCGCAGAATAAGGAGGAGAAACATGGATCAAAGAACGGCTTCCCTAATGGCCTTTCTGGATGCATCCGTCAGCGTGTATCATGCGGCGGCGTATCTGGCGCAGACCCTGGAAAATGCGGGCTACACCTGCCTGCGGGAGAACGAAAAGTGGGATATCCGGCCCGGCGGGAAATACTACCTGACCCGGGGCGGCACGGCGGTGCTGGCTTTCCGGGTGCCGGAAGTGGCGCCAAAGGGATTTTTGATGTCTGCTAGCCATTCGGACCGGCCCACATTCAAAGTGAAGGAAAATGCGGAGTTAACGGGAAAATACACCCGTATCGCCACGGAAAAGTACGGCGGAATGCTCATCGCTCCCTGGCTGGACCGGCCGTTGTCCATTGCAGGCCGCGCTCTGGTGGAGACGCAGACCGGCGTGCGCAGTACGCTTGTGAACATCGACCGGGATCTGACCATGATCCCCAATGTGGCCATCCACATGAACCGTCAAGCCAACGATGGCTATAAGTGGAACCCGGCGGTGGATACCCTGCCGCTGCTTGGGGGCCCGGAGGCTGCCGGAAAGCTGGAAAAAATGCTGGAGGAAGCGGCTGGCGGTAAGATCCTGGGCCACGATCTGTTTCTGTATGTGCGGCAAAAGGCAACGGTGTGGGGCGTGAATGAAGAATATCTGTCCAGCGCTGCTATCGATGATCTGGAATGCGCCTGGTGCTGCACCCAGGGCTTCCTAAATGCCGGGGACAGCGAGAGCGTTCCGGTGCTGTGCGTGTTTGACAGCGAGGAGGTGGGCTCCTCTTCCGTCCAGGGCGCTGCATCCCGGCTGTTGGAGGATACCCTGCATCGCATCTGTGACGGCCTTGGGCTGGACGAAATGCAAATGCTTGCAAATTCCTTCCTGGTTTCGGCGGACAATGGTCACGCCATCCACCCCAACCATCCGGAATTTGCCGATGCGACCAATGCGCCCCAGATCGGTGGCGGTGTGGTGCTGAAGTTCAATGCCAACCTGCGCTACTGCACCGATGGCGTTTCGGCTGCCATTTTCCGCAAAGCCTGCCAGAAGGCCGGGGTCAAGGTGCAGACCTATTGCAACCGGGCGGATATGGCGGGGGGTTCCACCCTTGGCAACATTTCTCTTGCCCATGTGTCCGTGCCCACAGCAGATATTGGTCTTGCTCAGCTGGCAATGCACTCCTGCTACGAGACAGCGGGCGTACAGGATGCCATCGACCTGGAAAATGCAATGGCAGCCTATTACGGCTCTACGCTTGAGACCACTCCGGACGGCTACCGGTTCGAATAATCAAAACGGCCCGGATGTGTTATCCGGGCTGTTGAACTGTAAAAAAGATCATAAATACGAATGCCGGGCATCTTTCGATGCCCGGCATATTCAGATGATCGGGTTATTTTAGAAGACCCAAGCACCGGAAGCGTTGAAGGTGTAGCTCACGCCGCCGATCTCCAGGGCGCAGTTATAGGCCATAGCGCCGCTGTCGTACATATAGTACCACACACCACCGTCGTTCACCCAGCCGGTAGCCATTGCACCGCTGGCGCTCATGTAGTAATACGTGCCGCCATCGTTGACCCAGCCGATAGCCATTGCGCCACTGGCGTTCATGTAGTAATACGTGCCACCATCGTTGACCCAGCCGATAGCCATTGCACCGCTGGCGCTCATGTAGTAGTACGTGCCGCCATCATTGACCCAACCGGTCTGCATGACGCCATTGGCATCCATGTAGTAGTACACGCCGCCGATGTTGACCCAACCGGTCTGCTTGGTGCCGTTGGCGTAGTAGTACCACAAGCCATTCTCGACCTCCCAGCCGGTCTTGCTCTGGACCCAAACGCCGGATTCGTCGAAGGTATAATCCACGCCGCCCAGGGTCAGGGTGCAGCTTGCTGCCATGGCGCCGCTGTCGTACATATAGTACCAGGTGCCGCCCAGGTTCAGCCAACCGGTCTGCATCACGCCATTTGCATCAAAGTAGTACCACGCACCATCAATCATCTGCCAACCGGTCAGCTTGGCATTGTTTGCATAGAAGTACCAAATATTTCCATCCTGTACCCATCCAGAAAGATCGCCACTGTCCGTACTGCTATTGCTGGAGGGCGTGACCAGGTTGCTAGGGACTTCCAGGCCGAAAACAAGCCATGCAAGTTCCGGATAGTCGATGAATACATTGCGGTTGCCCTGGATGTTTTCAATGGAATCATTGCGGCTCAGTTCCCAGGTGTCCACGGGATCGTCTTGGCACCACTGGAGCAAGGTTTCCAGACTCTCAATGACCCGGATACCGTCGTTCTTGTTTTTGGAGGGAGTGTCTGTATAATCAACGATGGGGTTGGAAATGTCAGTGAATAAGTTAGGTTGCTCCCAACGGCACCAGACATACAGCAAAATACGGGCAATGTCGCCTTTGACATTGTCAGGAATCTCACAGCGTCCGCTGGAGGTGTTACCGTCACCGTATTTATAGAAGACCACATTCCCTTCAAAGGAGTAAGTGGTATAAGAAGTATATACATCCTTGACATTACCGAGAACGTAATTGCCACGAGCACTGTTTACATTGTTCTGCTCTGGACGTAGGTGGTGCAGATCACAGCCGCCGTTGCTTTCGTGGAAGGAGGCGTGGCTCTTGGGCCAAACGTGCTCGCGGGAGATTATTGTGTTGTCATAATCGGTGTTGAGTTTGCTGCTGTAGATCAGAGAATAGGAAGATGTGTTGCTTGCAGTAGTATCGGAGTAAATGTAACCCTGTGTTTTGAGGCTTTTATAGGTTAAGCGGTTGGTCATGGTACTTTCCATTAGCTCGTGCAGCGCCTGATATAACTCGTTGTCATCAGTGTTGACACAATCCTGTGTTCCACCCTGAAGAGCGGAAAGGGATTCCCATGTGTAGTCGCCAGTGTAGTATGCTTCGGCTTGGCTACTTAAAGAAGTGGCTGTCTCATTTCGTGTTCCGGTATTGTAGGTTTTGGAACCGGTGATGGCTCCGGCTTCGGTGGGTATGCCGACGACCAGCACGGATAGTACCAGCAGAAAGCTGAGCGTAACGGATAGAATGCGTTTGGATAATTGACTCATGATCGTGCTCCTTTTCTGTTTTCTTTGTCGCTACTTATCATATCATAAAGTTGTTTAAATGAAAAGAAAAAAATG
>CAZGTR010000045.1:0-8495 GCA_964528715.1 uncultured Oscillospiraceae bacterium
AAACAGATCGTTTATGAGGTGATCTCTTTGTATTTTGAACGTATTGCCGCCGCTTTCCAGCTGGATGGTGCGGTGAAAACTTGTGAAAACTTTGGCCACGGCCATATTAACCATACTTTAAAAGTCACAACGGATACCGGTGCTGAATATATTTTACAGCGGATCAATAAATATGTATTCCGCAACCCTGTCCGCTTGATGAAAAATGTCTGTTCCGTAACAGAGTATCTGCGCCAGCGTTGTGAGGACCCCCAGACCGCCCTGCGCTTCATTCCCACCCGTAAGGGCAAACGGTTCTATTACCAGGACGAAGAAGGCGAATACTGGCGGATGTACGACTTCGTGGGCGGCTTCTGCCTGGACACCCCCGAAACCCCCAATGATTTCTACCAGAGCGCTCTGGCCTTTGGTCAGTTCCAGCGCCAGCTGGCCGATTTCCCCGCCGAGACCCTGTACGAGACCATTCCCGAATTCCATAATACCATCGACCGCTACCGCCAGTTTAAGGAATCCGTCAGTGTCGATGCCTGCGGCCGTGCGGCCGAGGTTCAAGATGAGATCAACTTCATGCTGGAGCGGGAATATCTGGGCGGCGCCCTCCAGCGAATGCGGGAAAACGGCGAGCTACCCCTGCGTGTCACCCACAATGATACCAAGCTGAATAATGTGCTTTTGAGCCGGGAGACCCGCAAGCCCCTGTGCGTGCTGGATCTGGACACCGTCATGCCCGGCCTGAGCCTGTATGACTTCGGCGACTCCATCCGCTTCGGTGCCGCCACCGCCGCCGAGGACGAGAAGGACCTGAGCAAGGTCTCCATGGATCTTGAGATGTTCGAGGTCTACACCAGAGGCTACATGGAAGCCGCCACCACCTTGACCGACAAGGAAGTGGAAATGCTGCCCATGGGAGCATTGATCATGACCTTGGAATGCGGCGTGCGCTTCCTGAAGGACCACCTGGACGGCGACCTGTACTTCAAGATCGCCTACCCCGGTCACAATCTGGACCGGGCCCGTACCCAGATCAAGCTGGTTGCAGATATGCAGAATAAGTGGGACGAGATGAACCAGATCGTCGCAAAGCTGGCCGCCGAAATTCGGAAATAAGGAGTCTCTATGGAATATTTAGGCATTACATTCGACCTGCACCACAAGCCCACCTTGGACCCGGGTTTCATTCCTTTTGGCGTCTGGATGGATGCGTACCTGAAGGGTGCGACCATGCCCATTGCCATTGCTGTAGAGCGTCAGGAGGGGCAGACCTCCGTGCGCCATACTTTCATCCACGGCACCCCCGAGATGGAAAAAGCCGACTATCGCTTCGTGGAGCGGTATATGAAGTTCCTGCTGTGGTCCATCGGCGGTTTCCGGGTATCCGTCTGCGGTTGCAGTGCCATTGCCAAGAAGCTCCAGAAAGCCTATTCTTTTGACGGGGAGCGGGCATTCGACGCAGATTTCTTCCAGAAGCTCTACGAGCGTCCTCTGGAAATTCTGGATCTGCCCCTGGAAAGCTGCCCCGCCGAAAAGGAGGCCCCCCGCCCCATGGGCGGTCACACCGACGGCTGCCGCATCGGCTTTGATGCCGGCGGTTCCGACCGGAAGGTCTCCGCTGTGATCGATGGTGAATGCGTCTATTCCGAGGAAGTGGTCTGGTCTCCCAAGACCAACCCCGACCCCAACTATCAATACGAGGGCATTCTGGAGTCTTTCCGGGCTGCCGCTTCCAAAATGCCCCGGGTGGACGCCATCGGTGTCTCCTCCGCCGGCGTTTTTGTGGGCAACGCCCCCATGATCTCCAGCATTTTCTACTGCGTTCCCCGGGATCGGTGGGACGAGGTCAAGACCGTGTACGACCGGGCCGGTGCCGCCATCGCCCCCAATGCCCCTGTGATCGTTGCCAACGACGGTGATGTTTCCGCTCTGGCCGGTGCCATGGGCATGAATTTGGGCTGCATCATGGGCCTTGCCATGGGCACCAGCGAGGCTGTGGGCTATGTGGACAAGGACAAGAATGTGCTGGGCTGGATCTCCGAGCTGGCCTTTGCCCCCGTGGATCTTTCCGAAGATGCCATGGCAGACGAATGGTCCACCGATCTGGGTGTTGGCTGCAAGTACTTCTCCCAGGATGCGGTGATCAAACTGGCCCCCCGGGCCGGTATCAAGCTGGATCCCGCCTTGACCCCCGCTGAAAAGCTGAAGGTCGTCCAGTCCCTAATGGAAGCGGATGACCAGCGGGCCCAGGCCGTGTTCCAGGACATCGGCACCTATCTTGCCTATACCGTAGTGCAGTACAGCAAGTTCTACGATATCCACAATCTGCTGCTTTTGGGCCGGGTCATGTCCGGCAAGGGCGGCGATACCATTCTCGCCACCTGCCAAAAGGTGCTGCGTGAAGGATTCCCCAGCCTGTACGAGACCGTCCGGGTGATGCTCCCCGACGAGAACACCCGCCGGGTGGGCCAGTCCGTGGCCGCTGCCAGCCTGCCGGAATCCCGTAAGTAATATCAAAGGCAGCACCCACATGGGCGCTGCCTTTTTAACACGAACAGGAGGAAAAATCTATGTTTTACAAAAACGCCCGCATTTTCTGCCCCGATTTTCAGTTCCGCCTCGGCGCTTTTGAGGTAAAAGGCGGTCTTTTTGCCGCTGTTTTGCCGGAAGTCGTTCCGGAGGATGCCATTGACCTGGAGGGTGCCACCGTCATTCCCGGCCTGATTGATGTCCACACCCACGGCAACTCCAACGCCGACTTCTCCGATGGCGATTATGAGGGCCTCAAGACCATGGCAGCCTACTATCTGCGCTGCGGTGTCACCTCCTTCGCCCCCGCATCCATGACGCTGCCCTACGATGTGCTACACGACGCTTTCGCCACCGCCCGGCGCTTGGTGGACGAAGCTCCCGCCGGCTGTGCCCGGCTCATGGGCATTCAAATGGAAGGTCCCTATTTCTCCATGAAGAAAAAAGGCGCCCAGAACGGTGCTTATCTGAAAGATCCCGATTTTGAAGGCTTCAAGAAGCTCTATGAGGACTGCGGCGGTCTGGTGCGGATCGTTGACCTGGCCCCGGAACTGCCCGGTGCGGTGGATTTTGTCAAGCAGGCAAGCAACCTGTGCACCGTATCCGTTGCCCACACCGACTCCGGCTATGACGATGCCAAAGCCGCATTCTCTGCCGGCGCCACTCACCTGACCCACCTGTTCAACGCCATGCCCGGCGTCCACCACCGCAACCCCGGTGTCATTCCCGCCGCCGTGGAAAATCCCAAGGTCCGGGCAGAGCTGATCTGTGATGGTCTTCATGTCCACCCCGCCTCCGTGCGCCTGGCATTTTCTATGTTCGGCGGGGAGCGGATGGTGCTGGTCTCCGACTCCGGCCGCTGCTGCGGCCTGCCCGATGGCAGTGAATTTGATCTGGGTGGTCAGACTGCCAAGCTCACCGACGGCGTTGCCCGTCTGGCAGACGGCACCATCGCCTGCTCTGCCATCAACCTGTACCAGGGCATGACCAACGCCATTCTCTTCGGCGTTCCGGAAGCCGACGCCATCCGTGCCGCCACCTACAATCCCGCCTGCGCCCTGGGCGTGCAGGGCAAGGTTGGCTCCATTGCCCCGGGTCACTACGCCGACTTCATCGTTTGCCGCAGCGACTACACCGGCAAGCGCATCTTCCTTGGTGGCGCGGAGATCTAAGCTTTTCTGCGCATAAACGGTTCGCTGTACAGCACCCAAGCTTTTGGATAAGCACAACGCAATTTCTGTTGTAGCTGTACCATCTGCCCCTCGCTGCCATAAGCCAGCAGCAGATATCCCGGGCGCACCCTTGCCAGAAGCAGCCGCTGTGGTGCCCCACTGACCCATACACTCTCTTGCAGTCCCTGCCGCCAGGAAACGGCCAGGGACTGCAATTCTTTTGCGTCCGCCACCCGAAATACCCCACAGGTGAACAGCCGCCCACTGAGAAGATGGGAAAGGGACGCTCCTTGTGTCACATCTGTGGTCTTTATGATGTGGTACTGTGCCGACCACACTTCCCGCTGTTCCATAGGAAGCGCCCCAGCCCCGCCCATGACCGGAGCTTCCACCATACCGCCAAAAACAGCAAACTGTTCCTGCGCTGCATATTCTGCCCATATCTTCTCAATGATCTCCACGCAGGTCGCTTGTCCCGTCTCTTGCTCGCCATAGGCAGTATTCAACTGCTGCGTTCCAGCGACCGGCGTTCTTTTCTCCCCATCCGTACACCCAGACAGTGCCAGGCAAAGCAGCAGACACAGCACTTGTATTTTTCGCATTTTTCACGCCCCTTTCCTATATGGTGGCGTATTTTTTGTATTTGATCCATTTTTCGACATTTTTTGTCCAAAACCATGAATTTTCGTTGCATTTATCCTGAACCTATGCTACAATATCAACATAAACGGAGGAGTAACAATGACATTGTGGCGCAAGTCTTTCTTTTTTCGTCTCGTGATCCTTTTTGCCTTGACCTTGGTATTATGCCTGTGGGTCGCACTGGATCTTTCATGTCCCATTCGTCATTTTACCGGCGTTCCCTGCCCCAGCTGCGGTATGAGCCGTGCCTGGGTCGCTGCGCTGAAGCTTGACCTTGCCACCGCCTTTTTCTATCATCCCCTGTTTTGGTCCATCCCGATATTGGCTGTCTTTTTCATTTTGGGAGAACGGGCCTTTCAAAAAAGTGGGAAGCTTCTGCTTCTGGCGTTCCTTCTCGCCTACGTTACCTGCTATATTCTGCGTCTGTCGGCTTACCTAAAAGGTGCTCCCATCTTTTAGGTCACAATATATCTGTTAATCAATAGGAGGAAGAGCGTATGTATTGTAAAAACTGCGGCAATGTGATGGACGATAAGGCTGCCATCTGTGTCAAGTGCGGCTGTGCCGCCGGCACCGGCACCTCTTACTGCCCCAACTGCGGCCAAGCAACCATTCCCGGCGCAGCTGCCTGCACCAACTGCGGTGTCGGCTTGACTGCCGCTGTCAACGGCAATGCTAAGAGCAAGCTGGTGGCAGGCCTTCTGGGTATTTTCCTGGGCAGTCTGGGTGTTCACAATTTCTACTTGGGCTTCACCGGTAAGGCCGTTGCACAGCTGCTGATCACTCTGGTCACCTGCGGTGCCGGTTCCGTCGTCAGCGGTATCTGGGCCTTGATCGAAGCAATTTTGATCCTGGCCGGCAATGAAAAGCACCGTGTAGATGGTAAGGGTATCCCTCTGAAGGACTGATTTGCACAAAAAGCCGGAAGCAATGCTTCCGGCTTTTCTTTTACACTTCCCATTTGGTGAAGTGTTCCACGATATAATCCGCATCCGGGGCCTTATCCCCGGCGGGAGAAATGTTCGTGTTTACATAATATGTGTGCAGTCCCACATTTCTGGCACCTCCGATGTCCGCCCGGGAGTCATTGCCGACGAACAGCGTCCGCTCCTTTTCCATGGGGTGCCGCTCCAGCAGCACCTGGAAAAACCGCTCATCGGGCTTTTTCACCCGATGGTCGGAGGAGATCAACACATCGTCAAAGTATTTCAGAATATCCAACTTCCGGATCTCAAACTCCGTAAAGATCCGCTGGGCATTGGACAAAAGGTATACCTTTTTCCCCGCCTGCTTCAGTTCCGCCAGCATTTGCGCCGTGCCGGGATAGCAGCAGACATATTCCGTGGTCATGGCCCGGAAAAACTGCCCGGCATGGATCGCCAGGGCGTCCTCCGCCTCCACCCCCGCTTCCGCAAAAAGCGCCCGGAATACATTCGTGATCTCGATCTCCGGGGAAGCCTCATGGTCATAGTGAGGATCTTCTTGCAAATCCTGTTTCAGTTCCTTTTCCATGCTCCCCACCAACTCCCGATAACGCTGGTGTAGCGCTTCCGGCGTATAATAGGCCCCGTAGTAGCCATAGAATAGCGCCAGTTTTTCCCAGACAGTGGGGTCATTTTCCTCAGTGTGGATATCCACCAGTGTGCCGTACAGGTCGAAGACATAGTTGTCAAATTCCCGGGGCAGGAGGGCTTTTTCCAGTTTCATTGTCGATTTTCCTTTCCGTTTCCAAACAGATGGCGCTGCCGCAAGGGCAGCGCCAAAGCTGTTTACTTGTATGCGATGATGGTCTGGTAAGCACCCACAGCGGTCTCGCCGGAGAGCTTATTTTCACCCAGGGTGTCCAGGACCAGGGAGTAACCTGCAAAGTTCTCGGTCAGGCCCTTGCCTGCGACGGTACCGTTGGCGTGGATGATCTTGTAATCCCGGCCGGTCTTATTGTCGTGGAAGGTGATGCAGATCACAGCGCCGTCTGCCTTGCTCTCCACCTGGAATGCGGACATTTCACTTTCTTCCAGGTGCAGGGCACCGGTCTCGGTCTTAAAGTCGATGAGCTTCTGGTAAATAGCGAACACATCCTGATACTGGATCTTCAGTGCGTAGTTCAGTTCGTTGACTTCGTAGCTGCTCTCGTAGGAGTTGCTGTTACCGCCCTTGGTACGCAGGAATTCCTCGCCTGCCAGCATGAAGCTGGTGCCATTGGAAGTCATGACCACGGCATTTGCCAGGATCGCCATACGCTTTATGGTCTCCTCATCGGTGATACCTGCGGCCTTGATCCGGTCGTACAGGGTATAGTTATCGTGGCAGGTCACATAGTTGACCGTCTGGTTTGGATCGGTGATATACTTATTGGTGATGCCCTGCAAGCCCTGCAGGATCTTGTTCACATCGGTTGCAGTGATCTTCGTGCTATCGGTGATCCAACCCTTGGAAGCAGCGCTGTTCAGGCCGCCCTTGATCAGAGCGTCACGCATTTGGTCATTGAACTGGCCTACGCCCACCAGATTGTGTGCATTGTTCTGCACTGCCTGCTGGGAGCTGGACAAGGTGGAGCTGCCACCGGTCCAAGGCTCGCCGTAGATGACGATGTTGGGGTTGATCTTCTTCAGCTCGGCTGCCAGCAGGTTCATGGTCTCGATGTCATGCAGGCCCATCAGGTCGAAGCGGAAGCCGCCCAGCTTGTATTCTTCTGCCCAGAAGCAGACGGAGTCGATCATGAACTTGCGGGCCATCAAATTCTCGCTGGCCAGCTCGTTGCCGCAGCCGGAACCGTTGGACAGGGTGCCGTCCTCTTTATAACGGAAGTAGTAACCGGGCATCAGAACATCGAAGTTGGAGCCGTTGGCAGAAGAAACATGGTTGTACACCACGTCCATAATGATGTTGATACCGGCCTTGTTATAAGCCTGCACCAGCTGCTTGAACTCATTGATACGGACATAGCCGTCCTCGGCGTTGGTGGAATAAGCGCCCTCCAGCACATTGTAGTTCAAGGGATTGTAGCCCCAGTTGAAGCTGACGCTGGACTCATTGTTTGCCTGGTCAAAGATGGGGATCAGCTGCACTGCATTGACGCCCAGCTCCTTGATATGGTCAAAGCCGGTGGTCACAGTAACACCGTTTTCGGTGTAGGTGGTGCCCTCCTGGATCATGCCCAGGAACTTCTTACGCCAGTTTTCATTGCCTTCCCAGGTCTTGGAAGATGTGACATCCGCCACATGGGTCTCCCAGACCACCAGTTCCTTCCGGTCGTAGGCTATGGGCTTGACACTGTCCCAGCCCTCGGGATCCGTCACATCGAAGTCCACGATCATGCCCCGCACACCGTTCAGACCGGCGCTCTTGGCATAGGGATCCACGATCTCGGTGCCCTTGGGGTTCTGGGCATTGACCACCGTGTAGGTGTAATACTTGCCAGCATAGTCACCGTTGAGGGTGGCGCTGAACACGCCCTTGTCCCCACGGGTCATGCGCACCTGCTCAATGGGCTTGTCAAATCTGCTACCGTCACCATCTTCATAAATATTTAGGGTAATGGCAGTAGAAACAGGGGACCAAACCTTGAACACGGTCTCCTTCTTGGAGTAAATGGCACCCAGCTCGCCATCGTAGTAGTACAGCTCATTGAATTCGTCGGTGGTGTACAGCTTGGTGAAAGACACAGCGCTGCTGGCAGTCTCCTGGGTCTCGGCAAAGGTCACGATGGCCTCATAGTTGATACCCAGCTCTGCGGTGACACCGTCGGGCAGCTTGATCTCTGCCTTTTTGCCGCCGCTCACCGCCTGCTCTGCCACAACAGAGCCGTTTTTATACAGCTTGACATTACTGATATCCGTATTGGCCTGCACCGTCAGCTTGTTCCAGGATGTGAAAGAAGCGTCGGTGACCATGGCCGTTACCTTGAAATTACTATCCATATAGATTTCCTGATCTCCTTGAACCATGTACAAATGATAACAGTTGTTTTCGTCCGGGGTGTAATCCGAGAAGGACACCAGCCGGTCCACATCGCAGTCCTTCGTCCAGCCGTCCAGCCGACGGGGGATGATGCCAATGCCCTTGTCCAGGGCATTCTTGCCGATGTCGCTGAGCATATAGGTGGCAGTGCCGCCGAAGCTGTCGCTTCCATTCAACTCAAAGAGGTTGCCCTCGCCGCCC
>CAZGTR010000046.1:0-5303 GCA_964528715.1 uncultured Oscillospiraceae bacterium
TATTGTTTCATACCGGCAAGCTCACTGCAAGTCGCCGCTAGTTTTGACGCTTACATCTGACGAGCATTTCCCATTACATTCATTGGTTGGAATAAACAGGAAGTGCAAGAAGTGTTTGAAGATACCCGATGTTCAACTGATCATCCTCTTCTGATGAAATGGACAACACGGACAATTTGGACAGCATGACAGCTGCGGCATCATGACGGGTTTCTAATTCACGAAGTCCGTTAAACACCTCACAAAGTTTGGCATAAGCATCGACTGTTGGATCGTTGCTGCAATATAGATCGACCAAATAGGGATAATCCAGAATATAATCGATTAAAACATCTGTTGGCGCATTCTGTTGCTCCTGTGTCAGCTGATATTGAGAACGGTCTAGCGTTTTATATTGATAATGATATGCTGTATCATTCGTTCGTACATTTGTGACGGTCAGCCGGTAGGCTTTTGCCTCTGCGATATAGCAAACATTAACGGTGAACTCTTCGATTACTTCACCGCCACGATCTTTGTCCGTGATGGTGATGGTCATGTCTGTTTCCTCCTCAAACCATCCCCAAATGTGATATTTATACCTTGCGCCGGTTCCGTTTGTGGGGATCAGATAGGATACACTCACATGGTCATCCTCCAAATCGTCACAAATGACTCCGTTGTAAGAGATCACAATGCCACAATTCCAAAATGTATCCCGTCCATATTCCGGATTTGTGGGTTCAATGATAAAGTCGAATAGCGGAACATCTACATCAAAAAGACTTTCATCGGAGCCACCGGAATTGAAGCACCCATCATTCTCTCCCAGTTCTGTCAAATTTCCATCTACAGCATACGCCTTTAAAACAAACAATGAAGAAGGCTCGCTGTTTGGTTCGTTTGGGCGAAACAAGAAAGAACTTCCGGCAATGCAAATGATGAGCGCCAAGGACGCAGCAATGACCCTAATATAGGAATGTGTGCGATGAGCGGCGGACGGAAGTTCCGTTTGAAACAGCACTTCATCATCCACCTCATTGAAGCTACGGTACAGATCATTTCTATTCATCAATAAGACCCTCCTTTCGCAGATAATCTTTTAGCTTTTTTCTCGTTCGGCTCAAGATCACCATGACATTGTTTTCGGACTGTCCGAACCGGGCAGATATCTCCGCTACGGAATCGGTAAAGAAATAGCGGCGCAGGAAGATATTCCGCTCTCTGAATGGCAGACGATTTGCGAATTGCCGGATGGATCGCCCCAACTCTGCATATTCGTATTCCGTTGCCACATCGGATTCGGATGCAAGGCATTCCGCCAACTCATCTAGCACCAGATCGATCTCTCCACCGCCACGCTTTTGGGCTGTGCGTGAACTAACGTAGTCAAATGCCAGGTTTCGTGTGATTTTGGCCAGGAACATTTGAAGCTTCTTCGGTTTGTGAGGTAGGATCGCATTCCAGGCTCTCAGCCATGTGTCATTGACGCATTCTTCGGCATCCTCTTTGCTATGTAGAATATGATTGGCGATAGAAAAGCAATACGCCCCGTATTTATTGCTCGTTTCCTTTATAGCATCCGCTTCCCGATCCCAATAAAGCTGCACAATGCGTTCGTCGTCCAATGCTGCACCTCCTCACAAGTTTTTGAAAGCATCCTTCACCCTATAAGACGGGAAATGATTCAGATGGCTTACATTTTTTTGCTCATTAAACCAGTTTCTTTGATGATACCACAAATGAGGGGGCCACAAGTCATTTAATAGGCGAAACCGCCCCGGTTTTACCGGGGCGGCGCTATCGTTACTTGGAGTTTTGGACGATATTGACCACAATTTCGGCTGCTTCTTCAACGCCAATGGTGCTGGTATTTAGGCAAACATCGTAGTTGGCGGAAGCGCCCCAGGTGCGGCCTGTGTAGTGCTGATAGTTCACGGAGCGGCGCTTGTCTTTCTCTTGCAACCGGGCTGCGGGGCTCTTTTCGGATTCGCCATACAGTCGCACGATCCGGTCTGCCCGGAAGTCCATATCTGCATGGACATATACATGCAGTGCGTCGGGGCGGTCCTTTAGGATGTAGTCAGCATTGCGACCCACAATGACGCAGGGGCCCTTATCTGCCAGCTGCAAAATGGTACTGCACTGGATGCTCCACAGAAAATCGGCTGTGGACATTCCGTTCATGACGCCGGGCACGCCTCCAGAGGCAAAGGCATAGGACAGCAGGCTCTTTCCGGGAGAATGCTCGCCATTTTCTTCCACAAATTTCGGCGCAAAGCCGGATTCCAGAGCGATCTGCTCCACCAGCTCCTTGTCGTAGAAGGGAATGCCCAGTTTTTCTGCGATCAAGCGACCGACGGTCCTGCCGCCGCTGCCGAATTGACGGCTGATGGTTATGATGTTCTTTTTCATAATGGTTCCTCCTCTTTTTGTGGATGGTATCATGATTATATCATTGGATATTCGAAATGTCAAATGTCCATGCTGCGTGAACGAAGATTTTGTGCAATTTCACAGTTTTGTAAGTGATTTTTCAGCGCTTCCACATTGCACAAAAAATCAAAGCAGACTTTTTCGTATCGCTCTGGGTCGGATATATAGGAAAGCCCATGCCCGGCACCGGGAAAGGTAACAAGGGTCGTGTGGCCAGGATGGGCAGCGTGGAGCGCACGGCTCATATCACAGGGGACAAAACGATCATCTTCACCGTGGAGAAGGAGGACAGGAAGATCTGTATGTCCCAGGGCGTCCATAGCGCTGCTTTCTTCTGTGTCAAAATGACCAAACAGCCGGCCGGCAAGGCGAATGAATGGATAGCACAGGGCAGGAGAATAATGACGATCTTTGCAGACCTTGCGGATGATCTCCCGGGGAGAGGAATAGGGACAGTCTGCCATCACCGCCACCACATTAGGAGGCAGCGGCTGGTCCGTTGCCATGAGTACCGTTGCGGCACCCATGGATAGACCATAGAGCACGATGGGGGTATTTTTACCGAAACGTTCACAGGCATATTGGACCCAGCGCGGGCAATCTTTTCGCTCCAATACGCCAAAGGAAATGGTATGTCCATCGCTTTGTTCATGGGCTCGCTGGTCAATGGCCAGAATGTTCATCCCCATGGCAGTGCCAAGAATATACCCGCCTGCGCAGTCCCGCAGATACATACTGCGGTAGCCGTGCATTAGAATCATGAGCGGCGCACCGTCATGATGGTGGTAATAATGTCCGTGTAGGGTCAGCCCATCATGGCTGATGGTGGTGACATCCTGACTGGAAGCGCATTCCATGATCCGTGTAGAAGCGTGCAGTTCCCTGATGAACGCCAGATATTGCCGACCATGGTGGGGCCCGTACGGATTCATGGGTACATCATTGGGGGAATAAAAGCTCACCTTGTAACAATGGATGCACATGACCAGTGTGCCGATCAATGCAGCAAACAGCAGTAAAACAGCGATCATGACGAAAAACTCCTTTCTTATTCTTCATTATACCGGGTGGGTATCACAGCGTCAAGAAACGAAATATGAATTTTCAAAAACCTATGGATATTTCTGCCATCGTCTGCTATAATGGTTCCATCTTTAAAGTGGAGGGTGCGTATGAAAAGGACCATTGATCCATTCGATTACTCCGGCAAATTTGCTAAGAATATGAAACGGGGCATTCTGCTGACAACAAAAGCAGGGGATACGGTGAATACCATGACCATTGGCTGGGGCACGGTCGGAATTGAATGGGGCAGACCCGTTTTTGTTGCTTATGTGCGCCAGAGCCGGTTTACCCGGGAACTGTTGGACCAAAACCCGGAATTTACCATTAACTGCCCTCTGGGGGATGTGGATCCCAAAATTCTGGGCTTCTGCGGCACCAAGTCCGGGCGGGAGCATGATAAGATCACAGAAATGGGGTTGCATTTGGAGCAACCGCTGGAGATAGGCGTACCCGGTATCCGTGAGCTTCCCTTGACTTTGGAATGTAAGGTCATTTACCGCAATGAGCAGCCTGTGGCGCATATCCAGCCGGATATTCTGGAGCGGTATTATCCGGAAACTGCGGGCGTTCGTGACCACCACATTGCCTATTATGGCCAAATCGTGGGCGCATATATCATTGAAGGAGAGAAATAAAAAATGTCTGAACAGAGAAAGATATTGGCTGCCCTGGATGTGGGCGGCACGAAGGCGGATGCGGTGCTGTTTGACCAGACCGGCCAGGTGCTGGGTCATGTGATCGGCAAGGGCAGTATCCCGGTGGATGTGGGTGTAGAGGCCACCAACGAGAATTTGCTGGCGGTGATGAAGCAGCTGACGGATGATTTCGACGGGGAAGTGGATGCGTTCTATGCCTCCATCGCAACCATTGATTTTTACGGTACCCAGGTCCCGGATCATCTCCGAGCCAATCTTCCCTACAAGAAAATGCGTTTTGAGGAAGATGGTCCGTGCCTGATCTCCGGTGTTTTGGGACATAACGATGGCGCAAGCCTGATTTGCGGTACCGGCTCTGCCCTGTATGTTCGCAAGGGCGACGAATACCATACCCCCTGTTCTGGCGGCTTCCTGCTGGATAGCTGCGGCAGTGGCTATGTGCTGGGCAAGCTTGCGCTGAAGGCAGGCTTCCTCACCAAAATTGGACGGGAGGAGCCTACCATTCTGGGTGATCTGATCGAGGAGCAATGCGGCCAGACTCTCATCGAGCATTATCCGCAGATCTATTCCCAGGGGCGGGCACATATTGCGACCTTTGCCCGGACGGTGTTCGAAGCGAGAAACCGGGGCGACCGGGTGGCCATTCGCATTTTCAATCTGTGCGCTTCGGAGTTGGCAGATATGGTTTGGATCGGCTATCGGGAAAATGGCTGCAAGCCCTTTGACATTGTGTTTAATGGCGGCATTTTCTTCAATTATCCGGAGTATGTCCAGGCGGTGAAAGCAATGTCCCCCAAGGATGTGCGGGTCCATGTGTCCGACGCAAAGCCCATCTACGGCTGTGCGGTAGAAGCCATGCACGATATCGGCATGGAATGCGACGAAGCCTTCAAGGAGAAGTTCCTGCGCACTTATGCGGAGCATTAACCAAATTCCCCTGCATTTTGCAGGGGAATTTTTTAAAATTGGGAAGTAATTTTCTCTTTTCGGGCGTATAAGAAGTGAAAGGACTTTCCGGAAAGCCCACAAAAGGAGGAAACCAAATGGATAACGGCGCCAGTAGCTACCGCCGCTACCTAAGTGGTGACGAAGAAGCGTTTCGGGAGATCGTACAGGCATATTTTGACAATCTGGTGTTTTTTATCCACCGCTATGTCAATGACTATG
>CAZGTR010000046.1:5403-7126 GCA_964528715.1 uncultured Oscillospiraceae bacterium
ATGTCAATGACTATGGGACAGCAGAGGACATCGCCCTGGATGTGTTCACGGATCTCAGGCATATTTTGACAATCTGGTGTTTTTTATCCACCGCTATGTCAATGACTATGGGACAGCAGAGGACATCGCCCTGGATGTGTTCACGGATCTGGTGGTGAACAGACACCGCTACAATTTCAAAGTGACGCTGAAAACCTATCTGTTCATGATAGGTCGCAGCCGGGCTCTGGACTATCTGCGGCACCGCAGGAAAATCACCATGGTTCCGCTGGACCAGGCGCAGACCATGGTCCAGGAGCAAACGCTGGAGGAACTGATTTTGGCAGATCAGCGCAAGCGTGGGGTGGAACAGGCGCTGGAACGGCTGCCGGAGGAGCAGCGCATTGCGGTGCATTTGGTGTACTTTGAGGAGCTGAGCGGTGAAGAAGCGGCCTGTGTGATGAAAAAGACCAGAAAACAGGTCTACAATTTGCTGTACCGGGCAAAAGAGCAGCTTCGTGCCATCCTTGGTGAGGAAGGAGCGGAATTACGATGATGGATTTGGAGCAACGGATAACGGAGATCGCCAACCGTAGCGAAAGGATATTCCGTAAGCGGCGGCAAAAAAAGCGTGTTGCGGTGGCTTGTATCCCGTTGGTAGTGTGCATGGCGGTACTGGCAGGGCGATATTTGCAAATGAACGATGCCGTGCAGCAAGAGGGACACGCAGAAGCGGTGGTGGAAGTGGTACAGGGGAACATGGCCTATGAGATCAAAGACCCGGAGCGTGTGGCACAGATCGGGGATCTTCTGGAGTCCTGCATGGATGGATTGGGACAGGAGAACTTTATTTACGGTGCCCCGATGGGACCAATTGATGGCGTGGAAACCGATGATCCCGACGATATGGATGCCGAGCCCGATGGCACAGAAACGGTTCCGGACACGGGTGATGTGATCACGGTGACCTTATCCGATGGGACGCAACATCAGTATCAGCTGTTAGGAGGCCTATTGACAGACAAAACCACCGGAAAAACGGTGATACTGGCCGGTGAACAAGTAGCGCAGCTGAAAGAGCTGCTGGCAGACTGGGGAGAATGAAAATGAAAAAGTTGATTGCTATGTTTTTGGCGACGGCGCTCCTATGGAGCCTAGTTGGATGCAGTAACGGCGATCTGATGCTCGATCAGGAGCCGGAGATATCTTACACGAGCAGGGATGGTATCTATATTTCCGTGGAGGATATGGTAACGAAGGACGGCGCAACGGTCTTGAATGTCCTCTGGCACAATGAGACAAAGTACGAGGCCGTTTACGGTGTGGCCTACACCATTCAGCGGGAAGAAGATGGGAATTGGGTGGAGTGCGAGACCGCAGATCCCTATTTTATCGAGATCGCCTATATTCTGGAACCGAACAGCACCCAGATGCACAGCTATACGATCTCACAGTTTTTCGATGTGTCCAAGGAGGGGACTTACCGCATTTTGGTAGACTGTTCCTTGCCTGTCGGTGACAAGGAGTCCCAAAGCGTCCAAACATGGGCGGCGTTCACACTGACGGAGGAAAAGGACGAAGATGAAATTGGGATGACGGTTCCGGATACGGTCCAGTACATCCGCACAGACGGCGACGCAGAGGGTGCCGAATTCCCGGATGTCAAGGTCATTCGAAGTAGGGAAGAGCTGGAGAACTATTACCGGGATAATCAGGAAAAATTCGACCTGGAGCGCCGGGAAAC
>CAZGTR010000046.1:7226-8445 GCA_964528715.1 uncultured Oscillospiraceae bacterium
ACAGCATCTGTATCCATCGGGCAAGTCCGGAGACCGGGACTTGTGACATGGCTCAGTGGCACATCCTGGTGCCGGTAAAGGGTACGGACACCGTGGAGTGTCCCACGGATGTGAATGTGTTCGTTGACAATGCGATCGTCTACCCAGATGACGAGATCAAGTATGCCAAACCGGTGATCTATCTCTATCCGCAGGTGGAAACGGCGGTCTCCGTGAAGCTGAAGCTGGATGGCAGACTCACCTGCACCTATCCCGCTTATGGGAGCGGCTGGAATGTCACAGCCCGGCCGGACGGCACCTTGACGGACGACAAGGGACAGACCTATCAGTACCTTTATTGGGAGGGCGTTTCCGCAACAGAGCCGGACATGACCAGCGGTTTCTGCGTCAAAGGTGCGGATACTGCCATGTTTTTGGAGTGGGCGCTGGAAAAGTTGGGGCTGAACCGTCGGGAAGCCAATGAATTCATCGTCTACTGGCTGCCGCTGATGCAGGAAAATCCCTACAATATCATCTCGTTCCAGGGGGAGAATTACTCGAATTCTGCTCAGCTGGATATCTCGCCCATGCCGGATACGGTGCTCCGGGTGTTCATGGCATGGAAACCGTCGGAGACGGAAGCGCTGCTTCCAACCCAGGATCTTTCGGCCCCGGAACGGACGGGCTTTACCGTGGTGGAATGGGGCGGCACGAAGGTGCCGTAAGCACTTTATAGAACAGCCCCGGAGCCATGAAAGCTCCGGGGCACTTTCTTACAGGTCAAAGGCCGGGTTCATGCAGTACACATTTTTCTGGTTCAGCCGCTCCCGCAGCTGCTGCAAGGACTCCCCAAAACGCTGGAAATGGACGATCTCCCGCTCCCTCAGGAACTTGATCACATCGTTCACATCCGGATCGTCAGACAAACGCAGGATGTTGTCATAGGTCACCCGGGCTTTTTGCTCGGCAGCAAGATCTTCCGTTAGGTCGGCGATGGGGTCGCCTTTTACCGCCAAGCTGGCAGCGGAGAAGGGAAAACCGGAGGCCGCTGTGGGGTACACGCCCACTGTGTGATCAACAAAATAGGGCGCCAAGGGGGAATTTTCGATCTCCTTTTCCTTCAAATTCCGACTCAACTGGTGTACAATGGCCCCGATCATCTCAAGGTGCCCAAGTTCTTCGGTCCCTACAAACGGGTCAAAATGGAACCAGAAGCGAAAAATGCCCGAATTGCAAGGGT
>CAZGTR010000047.1:0-8340 GCA_964528715.1 uncultured Oscillospiraceae bacterium
GTCAGGCGGTGCCCCAAATGCGGGTGCGGCTGGGCAGCCTGGAGCCCCGGGTCATCACGGAGGAATTTTGCCGGGAAATGGTGAATTATCCCAATCTGTGCCCCCAGTTCCACCTGTCCATGCAGTCCGGCTGCGACACAGTCCTTGCCCGGATGAAGCGGAAATACGACACCGCCCGGTATTACGAAAGCGTGGCGCTGCTGAAGCGGTATTTCCCCGGCTGCGCAGTGACCACGGATATGATCGTAGCATTTCCCGGGGAGACGGAGGAGGAATTTCAGCAGAGTCTGGATTTTATCCGCAAGTGCGCCTTTGCGGATATGCACATTTTCCCCTATTCCCGGCGCCCGGGCACTCCGGCGGACAAAATGAGCGGTCAGCACAACAACGCCACCAAGGAGGAACGGAGCCGCCGTGCCATTGCCGTGGCCCAGGAGATGAGCCAGGCGTACCAGCAAAAGCTCATCGGCTCGGTACAGCAGGTGCTGTTCGAAGAAATGGTGGGGGGCTGCGACACCGGTCACGCCCCCAACTATATGCGTATCTATGTTCCCGGTATCGGGCGGCACAATGAGGTCCTGCCTGTCAAGATCACCGGTCTTTTTAAGGACGGTCTGCTGGGCGAAATTTGGGAGGAAAATTGATGGAACGCACCAAAGCCGAGAAATTATACTATCAAGACGCCCATTTGCGGCAGTTTTCCGCCACCGTCACCGGTTGCGATAAAAGCGAAAGGGGCTGGCTCGTCACCCTTTCCGCCACAGCCTTTTACCCCGAGGGGGGTGGGCAGGCAGCGGACACCGGAACGCTGGGTGGCGTGAAGGTTCTGGATGTGCAGGAGCACGACGAGGACGTTTTCCACCTGTGCGACGGTGCGCTGGAAGTGGGAAAGACAGTGGAAGGCTACATCGATTGGCAGCGGCGGTTCGACCTGATGCAGCAGCACACCGGCGAACACATCGTCTCCGGCCTGCTCCACGAAAAATTCGGCTGCATGAACACCGGATTTCATGTGGGTGCGGATGTGATGGAGGTGGATTTCGATGCACCCATGACCATGGCAGACCTGGTTGATATTGAGAAAAAGGCCAACGAGGCCGTTTGGGCAAACATCCCGCTAAAATGCTGGATCCCCAGCGAGGAAGAACTGAAAACCGTCACTTACCGCACCAAAAAGCTGCTTCCCTGGCCTGTTCGGATCGTTCAGGTGCCGGGATACGACAGCTGCGCCTGCTGTGGTATTCATGTGAAGACCACCGGTGAGGTGGGGCTGATCAAGATTCTCTCCTGCACGGCCCTCCGGGGCGGCGTGCGGCTGGAAATGGTCTGCGGCAGCCGGGCTTACCGGCACATTGCGGCGATTTTTGAAGAAAATCGGCAGGTGTCCCAGCTCCTTTCGGCCCCTATGGACGAGACCGGGGAGGCCGTCCGGAAGCTGACGGCGGCCCTGGCATCGGAAAAACAACAAATCGTGGGGTTACAGCGAAAGATTTTTGACCATGTGGCCCGGGGCTACGAAAACGCCGGGGATGTGCTGCATTTTGAGGAAGAACTGGAAAGCAGCGAGGTACGAGCGCTGGCAGAAAAAATTCTGGCAAGCTGCGGCGGGCGTGCCTTCGTCTTCTCCGGCACTGATGGGGCATACAGCTACTGTCTGGCAAGCAACGAGGAAGATCTTCGCCCGCTGAACAAGCAGATGAATGAGGCGTTGCAGGGCCGGGGCGGCGGAAAGCCTCAGTTCCAGCAGGGAAAGGTACAGGCCACGTCCCAACAGATCTGCGACTTTTTTGCGGCTCGGCTGTCTCCGCTTTTGACAACATGATCGCCGTCAGAAGATCTCCGGACTCTTTGCTTTCGTTCCCAGAAAATTCAAAAATTAGGGGGCAGACAAGCGGGAAAAAATATGCTATACTATACAATGTATAAGTAAGACTTCACCCTTTTTTGACATTTGCAAGGAGGTATTCCTTTGAAATATTGGCGTGGATATATCACTGCGGCGCTGTTTGCCACACTTACCTGGGGTTTGACCGAATTTGCCAAGGCCCACGGGGCGCTGGTGGACATGATTTACCCCTACGTCACCCGGATGATCCAGGACTTTCTGGCCGGGTGGACAGCGGACGTCAGCTTCTGCCTGTGGCAGGTTCTGGCAGTGTTGCTTGGCGTTTTGTTTCTGTCCAGCATTGTATTGATGATCATTTTCCGTTGGAATTTTGTCCAGTGGACCGGTTGGATCCTGGCAGTAGTGAGCCTTGGCTGGTGTCTGCACACGGGATTGTACGGACTGAACCAGTACGCAAGCCCGCTGGCAGAGGACATCCGCCTGAGTGTGGAAGCAGACATCACCACCACTGATCTGATCAACGCAGCTACCTGGTTCCGGGATCAGGCAAACGACCTGGCCTTGCAGGTCCCACGTGGAAGCGATGGAACGATGGTCGGCGATGGCTTCCAGGAGACAGCGGAAAAAGCTGAAGACGGCTTTTCCCATTTGGTCTACGTGGATAATTATTCCGTATTTGCCGGCACCACCATTCCGGTCAAAGAGCTGGGCTGGGCAGATATGTACACTGCCATGGGTATCGCCGGTGTGACCATGCCCTTGACCGGTGAGGCTGCGGTAAATCCCAACACCCATGCCGTTTCTCTGCCATGGACCATCTGCCACGAAATGGCCCACCGGATGTGCATTGCCCCGGAGCGGGACGCAAATCTGGCAGCATACCTCGCTTGCCAGGCCAATTCGGATGTGATCTATCAGTATTCCGGCTATTTCATGGCCTTCCGGTATTGCTACAATGCCCTGGCAAGTATCTCCACTTCCACCGCCGCCAATGCGGCAAATCAGATCTATGACGGGATCAACGATCAATTGATGGCGGATCTGAAAGACTATAAGGCCTATTACAGCGCCGTGCAGGACGACTCCTCTGTGGAATTTGCCAACAAAGTGAACAACTCCTACATTCAGGCCAGTGGCGACGAAAGCGGCACTCGTTCCTACGGCGAAGTGACGGACCTGCTGATCAGCTGGTATTTGCAGGAGATCTACCTGCCCGCTCACATTGACGACAAGGACGAAAACACCTTTGATCCCATGGACCCCAACGATGTGTTCATCGTGGGCACCACGGAGGAATGATATGGATAAAATGCTGGAAACCCTCCAGGCAGGACTTCCTGCTCTGGAATTGACACTGCCGGAGGAAACTTGCAAAAAACTGTGCGACTTTGGCAGAGCCATGGTCAAGCAGAACGAAGTGATGAACCTGACCGGCATTACCGACGACGAGGGCGTGGCGAAGCTCCATCTGCTGGACAGTCTGACTGTGGTCGCCAGCGTGGATCTGGCAGGAAAAAGCCTCATCGACGTGGGCTGCGGGGCGGGATTCCCCGGCGTGCCCCTGGCCATCGCCTGTCCGGACACCCAGGTGACTTTATTGGACAGCCTGGGTAAGCGGATGAAATGGCTGGAAACGGTGCTGCCGGAGCTAGGCATTGGCGCCCAGTGCGTCACCGCCCGGGCAGAGGAAGCTGTGAGCACTTGCCGGGAACGCTACGATGTGGCCACCTCCCGGGCCGTGGCACGGCTGCCTATTTTGCTGGAGCTAACGGCGGCCTTCGTCCGTGTGGGTGGCTATGTGGTGGCCCTAAAGGGCTCTGCCGCCCGGGAAGAACTGGCAGAAAGCAAAAATGCCATCAGAAAGCTGGGCTTGCAGGTGGAAAAAATTGTGGATTTCTCCATCGACGGTGCCATGCACTCAGTGATCGTGCTGAAGAAGATCGCCCCCACGCCAGGCTGTTATCCCCGGAAATTCGCCAAGATCAAGCAAAAGCCCCTGTAACGCAATATCCCCCATGCCCATGGCCACGCCATGGGCATTTTTTACGGATCCGGCGCAGACAGCGCTCTAAGAACGAAAAAACGGGAAAATTTGCGCATTTTTTTGAATGTATCCTAAAAAAGACTGGAAAAACCCGCTTGCTTGGTGTAGAATAAACGTGATTTGAGTATTAGGAGTGATACAATGCCTTCAACTTATGCCCATTACCGTTTCGGTACGGCAATGCTGGCCGCCATGCCGGCGGACGCAAAGCGCACGGTCGGTCGCTTCCGGCGGCTTTATGACGTCGGTCTTCACGGCCCCGATCTGTTTTATTATCACAGCCCGGTGCTCAAAGGCGGCGTGCACCCTCTTGGCTCCAAGTATCACCAGCAGACCGGGCGGGAATTCTTCCAGCGGGTATGCCGGGTGGCACGGCTGGAAAACTCCGAGGCCGCTACGGCGTATCTTTACGGCGTACTGTGCCACTATGCGCTGGATTCTGCCTGCCATCCGCTGATCCTGGAACAGTCAGAAAAAAGCCCCGCCTGTCACACCGCCATTGAGCGGGAATTTGACCGGTTCCTGCTGGAGCTGGACGGCAAGCTCCCGCCGGAGTCTCAGGATCTGAGCAACCATATGCGCCTGACCCCCGGGGAGTGCGAAACGGTGGCGAAATTTTATCCCGGGGCCACGGCCCGGCAGATCCAGCAGTGTCTGAAGTTCATGTCCACCACCAACAAGCTGGTGTCGGTACCGGAGGGCGCGCGGCGCACGGTGCTGCGCAGCGGCATGGCACTGCTGGGGGACGAAGTGGAGGCCATGCTCATGACCACCGGCCCGGATCCCAGATGTGCGGCACTGGACCCGCTGCTGATGGAAACATATCAGCAAGCGGTGGATATTTTCCCGGAGCTTTTACGGCAGCTTCAGGCGCACATGACCTACAATGGCGTCTTCGGTGAGGAATTCACCAAAAAATTTGGATAAGAAAAGAGAAAAATATGAAGAAATTTAAGACCACTCCTTTGGAGCGCAGCTGGATATTGTACGATGTGGGCAACTCTGCCTTCGTGCTTCTGTGCTCGACACTGCTGCCCATTTACTTCAATGCTCTGGCCACCGGTGCCGGGGTGAACGAGGATCTGTACCTGTCCTACTGGGGCTATGCAGGCTCCATCGCCACGCTGCTCGTTGCCATCATCGGCCCGGTCTGCGGTGCCATGGCGGATCTGAAAGGCTTCAAAAAGCCCATTTTTCTGTTGTGCATGGGTCTGGGTGTGTTCGGGTGTCTGGCTCTGGGCCTTGCCAAAAGCTGGCTGGTATTTTTAGCGGTGTACATCGTCGCAAAAGTCGGCTTCTCCTCCAGCCTGGTGTTCTATGATGCCATGCTCCCGGAGATCACCACCGATGACCGGGCGGATCAGGTCTCTTCCATGGGCTTTGCCTATGGCTACATCGGCTCCGTGATCCCCTTTGTGGTCTGTCTGGTGCTGGTGCTGTGCCACGACACCTTCGGTCTGTCCCAGGGCACGGCAATGGTCATCGCTTTTATCCTCACCGCCGCCTGGTGGCTGTGCTGCTCCTTACCCATCAGCCGCCGCTATCAGCAAACGGCCTATGTGGAGCGCCGGGCCCATCCCGTACTCCATGCGTTTGTGGAGCTGGGGGAGACGGTGAAGCACGCCGTAGCACATAAGAACATTTTGATGTATCTGGTGGCCTATTTCTTCTTCATCAACGGTGTGAACACCATCATCGACATGGCTACCGCCTACGGCACCTCTCTGGGGCTGGACACCACGGGATTGCTGCTGGCGCTGCTGCTGACCCAGGTGGTGGCGTTTCCCTGCGCCCTGATCTTCGGCAGATTGGCCACGAAAGTCCGCTCCGGCAAGCTGATCAAGATCTGCATCGGCAGCTATACCGGCATCGCCCTGTTTGCGGTGTTCCTGGTGAGCCAATGGCAGTTCTGGATGCTGGCGGTGCTGGTGGGTATGTTCCAGGGCGCCATTCAGGCCCTGGCCCGGTCGTATCTGGGCAAGATCATCCCCGCAGAGCGCAGCGGCTCCTACTACGGCCTGATGGATATCTGCGGCAAGGGCGCTTCCTTCCTGGGAATGCTGCTGGTGAGCGTAGTCAATCAGCTCACCGCCGGCATGGAGTTCCATGTGTTTGGCCTGACCCTGCAAAACGACAACATCGCCGTCAGCACCCTGCTGGTGCTGTTTGCCATCGGCTTTGTGCTGTTCAACAAGGCAGACAAAATGAACGAACGATAATGCTCGACCCGGGCCTCAGGCCCGGGTCTCAAGCTATCAAGATACATACACCCCAGTGCGGTGGAGCCATACTCTTTTCCCCGCTGCACTAGTTAGAAAAGGGTGACGATTTTACAGAAAGGACGGAATGCCCATGAAAAAATGCGTGATTTTTGGAGCGGCGGATTTTGATGCGCTTGCATCGGTCATTGAAAGCACCGACCTGCTCATTGCCGCTGACGGTGGCCTGGTTCATCTTAACCGGCTGGGGCTGGCTCCTCATATCATTCTGGGGGACTTTGACTCTCTTGGATATACGCCCACCGGGGCGACCGTGTTCCCAGTGGAAAAAGATGACACCGATACCATGCTGGCGCTGCGTTGCGGCTTGGAACGGGGCTACAGAGAATTTCATATTTATGGAGGCATGGATGGCAAGCGGCTGGATCACACCGTTGCAAATTTCCAAGCACTGGCCTTTTTGCGCTGCCACGGTGCGCACGGATATCTCATCGGACAAAATCACATCGCAACGGTCATCCAAAATGAGACCGTCTGTTTCCCACGGGCCAAAGAGGGGCTTCTGTCTGTCTTTTGTCTGGGCGCTGACGCAACCGGCGTGAACATACAGAGGCTGCAATATCCGCTAAGCAATGGAACGCTGACCGCCGCTTTTCCTTTGGGTGTCAGTAACCATTTTATTGGGGAAGCGCCGCAGATAGCCGTAGAAAGCGGCGCTCTGCTTCTGATTTGGGATCGTAAGATCGGATTTCCCAACGTAACGGAGTGATCACCATGCTGACATACGAGTTAAAAAAAAGCCCCGGCGTCCCCCTTTACGAGGCCCTTTACCGCTGCCTGCGCCAGGATATCCTCAGTGGTGTCATTCCCACGGAGAGCAAGCTGCCCTCCAAGCGGGCCCTCAGCGCCCAGCTCGAGGTGAGTAAGATCACCGTGGAGGCCGCCTATCAAGAGCTGTTGGCAGAGGGATATATCCGCTCAGAAGAAAAAATAGGCTATTTTGTGGAGAATATGGGCAAGTTCCAAGCTCCGCCCCCGGAACCGCCGGAAGCTGTCCCCCCGGCTGAAAAGGAAGTGCCCTGTCTGGATCTTACCGGCAACGCCAGTGCCCATTTTCCGTTTTCCGTGTGGAACCGGCTCCAGCGGCAGGTACTGCTGGATCTGGGGGAACAGCTGCTCCAACCCATGGACAACCGGGGCTGCGGCGAGCTGCGCTGTGCGATCGCTGCGCACCTTGCCGCTTTCCGGGGAATGCAGGTGGATCCGGAATGTATCATCATCGGTGCCGGTACGGACTTTCTCTCCAATCTGCTGGTGCAGCTGCTGGGTCGGGACAAGATCTATGCGGTGGAGGAGCCGGGTTACGGCAAGATCCAGAAAATTTATGCCGCTGCCGGGGCCAATACGGCATTGGCTCGGTTGGATGACGCCGGTGTGCAACCCGCCCTTTTGGGCGACGCCCGGGTGCTGCATTTTTCTCCGTCCCACCACTTTCCCACCGGTCTGGTCACACCGCTGAAGCGGCGGCAGGAGCTGCTGGACTGGGCAGAGGCGGCAAATGGCTACATCATCGAGGACGACTACGACTCCGAATTCCGCTTCCATGCCCATCCCCTTCCTGCTCTGCAAAGTCTGGACCGGCAGGGCCGGGTGATCTATATGAATACCTTCTCCAAAAGCCTTACTCCAGCCATCCGGATCAGCTATATGGTCCTCCCGGCGGAACTGATGGAGGTCTTTCAGAAAAAACTGGGTTTTTACAGCTGTACCGTGGCCAGCTTCCAGCAGTATACCCTGGCACGATTTCTCAACGAAGGGCATTTTGAAAAGCACATCAACCGAATGCGCAAATTCTACCGCAACCGCCGGGATCAAGTGATCGCCGCACTGGGCTCCTGTCCTTGGCAAGAGCGGCTGACTGTATTGGAGGAAAATGCGGGACTGCATTTTCTCCTGCAAGTGGATACCTGCCTATCCGATGAGTCCATCGTTGCTCTCTGGGCCAAAGCAGGTATCCGGGTCCTGCCTTTGAGTCATTACTACCGGGATCTTCCCCCTGCCCATGCAGCCGGAAAACTGGTGATCAATTACTCTGGTTTGGAAAGCGGTCAGCTTTTTCGTCTGGGAGCGTTGGAAAAGCTGGAAGACTGACCCCTTTGCACCTTTTTAGCTCTGCGGAATACCATGGAATGAGCGGCCTACCGCTTAGAAATTTCCTCGGAGGTAAGTAT
>CAZGTR010000048.1:0-8198 GCA_964528715.1 uncultured Oscillospiraceae bacterium
CCCCAGGGCCTGTATGCAGCGCTGGGCCGCCATCTGAAATTTGCCGACGGCTGGAAGAAGTACATCATCACCTCCGAGCCGGAATTTGAGCATTACTTCGGTCGCCGGGCGGACAAGAAGCGCAAGCTGTACAACGGCATGATCAAGTGCGACTACTATATGTATCTGGGCGGGCGTGCCCCCCAGAATAAGGGGAAGCAGGGGAAATGACCCATTTATTCATCATCAATCCGGCGGCGGGGAGCGTCGACCGGACGAAGCAGTATACCCAGGCCATCACCCAGGCCTGTGAAAAGCGGAATTTGGACTGCCGCATCGAAGTTTCCTCCGCACCGGGCCAATGCCGCCGGATTGCCCGGGAGGCTGCCGAAAGTGGAAAAGAATACCGCATCTACGCCTGCGGCGGCGACGGCACCCTGAACGAAGTGGTCTCCGGTGCGGCGGGGTTCGACAATGTGTCCGTCACCGTCTATTCCGGGGGCAGCGGCAACGATTTCGTCAAGCTGTTCTCCGATCCCAAGGCGTTTTTTGATTTGGAGCGGCTGCTGGATGCCAAGGAGACCACCTTTGACCTGATCCGCTGCAACGACGACATTTCCCTGAATATCTGCTCCGTGGGGCTGGATGCCCGGATCGGCACGGCGGTGGCCAATTACAAGCGCATCCCCTTGCTCAGTGGCTTCCGGGCTTATGCGGTGTCCACGCTGATCAATGTGATCCGGGGCGTGTCGGAGCATTACACTGTGGATGTGAACGGGGAACATCTTGATGGGGATTTTACACTGATCTGTGCCTGCAACGGTCGCTACTACGGCGGCGGGTTCAACCCGGTGCCGGAGGCGGATCCCCAGGATGGTCTGATGGATATCCTGCTGGTCCGGGATGTATCCCGGCTGAAGGTGGCCCAGGTGGTGGGCAAGTACAAGGCGGGAAAATATAAGGATTACCCTCATTTGATTCGCCATATCCGCACGAAAAATATCACCATCCACTGTGATCGGGATACGCCCATCAATCTGGATGGCGAACTGCGCATGGGAAAAACGGTGGATTTTTCCATCGCACAGGAAAAGGTCCGCTTTTTCTACCCCAGGGGTCTGACTCTGTCCCAGGCGGATGACGTAATGGTATAATATCAGTGCCCGGCATCATACATGATGTCGGGCACTGAGCAACTTGTCAAAGAACCCCTGTTTTCTGCTTGTGAAAACAGGGGTTCTTAGCGCTTTGCTGGGCAAATTATTTCCATCACGCCAATTGAAAATGCACCACACCGTAGGGGATGGCGCCTTTGATGCCCCGCTACCCTGAACGACCGTCTAAAATGGGGTAGGGTGGGATTGGGGCGATTTGCATCGGATCATGAGGATATAGAGCATACTGCTCAAGCGATTCATGGCCCGAATGAGGTCCGGCCTTGTCATATTCCCCGCTTCATCGGTAAAGGCTGCCACGGCGGCCCGCTCCGCCCGCCGGGCGGAGCAGCGGCACCGGTTCAGCTGGGCGATCACCGGACCATCCGCCGCCTCGGGCATAAAATGGGGCTGTCCGTAATATTCCTGGGGAAAATGGCTGTGACGGCGTTGTTCCTGCTCCGTCAGGCCGCAGAGCTTCTCTTCCGGCACCGGTTCTCCCAGCACTTCACACCGGAGCAGTTTTCGGGCAAATTCCAGAACTTCCCCCACCGCAGAGGCCGTTTCTTCGTCAGCCGAAAGTTGACATAAAATCATATCTGCTTCCAATGTGTCCATCTCCCCCCGGAAAACGATCCGTTCGTGGGTCTTTAAGACCAGAACATCGCCGGACAAATGGGTCATGTGTTCCGGCTTTTCCGTCAGAATACCGCCATTTTCCAGACGATATTGTTGGATCTTTGCCTGTTCTGCCGGGAGAACAGGGATCTTTTCCCGGGTCAGAAAATCTCTGGCCCCGGAAGTCAGCTGATCCCCTTTCCCCAGAAAGAACACCCGCTTTCCCTCCCGGGTGCGCAGATTGTGCCGGACATTTTCCTCGGTGTAGAGCATTTATGCCTTGGCGTCCGGCTTGGTTTTCCGGCTGGGCAGGATGGCATCCACCTCCGTGTGGGGCCGGGCGATGACATGGACGGAGATCAGCTCGCCCACCTTTTCCGCCGCCGCGGCACCGGCATCGGTGGCAGCCTTCACAGCGCCCACATCCCCCCGGACCATCACGGTGACCAGTCCGCCGCCCACCTGCTCCTTGCCTACCAGCTGCACATTGGCAGACTTGACCATGGCATCCGCCGCTTCAATGGCCCCAACCAGGCCCTTGGTCTCGATCATACCCAGAGAATTTGTGTCCATAATGATACTTCCTTTCAAAATTTCATGGTCGATTTATTGTCCCAGCCGCTCCAGCAGCTTTTGGGTGAGCAGTTCCACCAGATCCGGTGAAACCTGCGTATCCTCACGCTGGCCCAGATCCCAGGCCACCCGCCGGATGTTGATCAGATCCAGCGGGGAGATGTTATTGGAGCTGGAGCTGCCGCCCACGGCCCCGCAGCCCAGAGTCAGCGCCGGGAACAGCCCGGTGGAATAGCCAATGCCCCCCAGGGCCGCCGGGGTATTCACCAGGAACCGGGACACCGGGATGCGCAAGGCGAATTTCTCCACCACCGCCTCCTCCCGGGCGTGAATGGCGAAGGTGTGCCCGGCCCCCTCGTGGGTCAGCACTTCGATGGCCTTTTCCAAAATGGCATCCTCGCTGTCCATGACAAAAAAGGCCAGCACGGGGCAGAGTTTTTCCATGGAATAGGGCCGGGTGGGCCCCGCTTCCTGCTCCCGGGCCACCAGAATTTTGGTGCTTTCCGGCACGGAAAACCCCGCCATTTCCGCCAAAACCGTGGCTTTTCGCCCTACGATCTCCGGATTTAGGGTGCCGTTGGGGCGAAACAGCAGCTTTGCCAGCTTTCCCGCTTCCTCCGCTGACATAAAATAAAAGCCCTGTCGCTTTCCCTCCCGGCGCACCGCCTCTTCCATGGACGACTCCACGATGATACTCTGCTCCGAAGCACAGACGGTGCCGTTGTCAAAACTCTTGGACCGGGCGATGCAGGAAAGGGCCGCCGCCACATCCGCCGACCGGTGGATATAGGCCGGGCCGTTGCCCGCCCCCACGCCGATGGCGGGCTTGCCGGAGGAATAGGCCGCTTTGACCATGCCGGGGCCGCCGGTGGCCAGGATCAGCTTCACTTCCGGGGCCGCTATCAGCTCCTGACAGCCGGACATGGCCCCCATGCCCAGACAGGCGATGCTCCCGGGCGGGGCGCCCGCTTCCTCGGCGGCCTTCGTCACGATCTGCGCCGCCGCAAGGGTACATTCCAGCGCCTTGGGGTGGGGGGAAAATACGATGGCATTGCCGCTTTTCAATGATATGATGGCCTTGTAGCAGACGGTGGAAGTGGGGTTCGTGCTGGGCACGATGGCGGCAATGACCCCCACGGGCACGCCGATCTCCCACAATTTCCGTTCCGGACACTTTTTCAGAAGTCCCACGGTTTTCATATCCCGCACCGCTTTCGCAACGGTCTCCGATGCAAAGCGGTTTTTTGTTATCTTATCCGCCACATTGCCAAATCCCGTCTCCCGGACGGCCATTTGGGCCAGACGCTCGGCCTCCTCCGAAAATCGCCGGGCAATGTTTTCAACGATCTTGTCCAGCTTTTCCTGTGAAAAAGTTGCCAGTATTTTCTGGGCCGTTTCCGCCTGACGGCACAGCAACCTGGCCTCCTGCCGGGCCGCCAGATCCTTGTCAAATTCCATAAGCTAACTCCTTTCGCTTCGGGGGCAGGCCGCCACCTCTGCCACCCCATCGGCAAAAGCCGCACAGGCAGCAAGGCAGTCGCTTTGACTGCCGGTGAGCAGACCACCACCGAAATTCGTCTCGCTGGGCGGGGCGTACAGCTTGCAAAGCCGCACATCCGCCGCTTTCAGCGCCCCGTCCAGGGCATACATCCCCTCCAGCGGTGGGGCGATGAGATAGGCCAACGCACTTCCCGGTTTGACCCCCGCTTCCTTTGCCAGAAAGCTCCCCACGGCGCTGACGGTGTGGGCCAAATAGGGCACGCCCATGGTTTCTTCAAAGCCCAGCCGCCCCAGGGCCGCCATGGCGGCATCCATGCCGCTGCGCAGCGCCCCGGGATCCCGTCCCGCCAGAATGCCGATGACTTCCCCGGCGTTGGGGGTGGTGGCGTTTCCGCTGCCGGCGTAAAAGCTGCAGCTGTACGCCACCTGCACATCCGCCGCCTTGGTGGCGGCATCCAGGGCGATATAGGTGGCATCGTCGCAATCGGTGGTGATCAGGCCGAGACTGGGGTAACCATCAGGCACCCCCAAGGCCCTCGCCAGAGCCGGCTCCGCCCCGGGCAGGTACCGCACCGCCAGGATCTTCACCGGGATCATTGGGCCATCTCCAGACGCAGCCCCACCCCGGAGACTTTTCTATTGAGTATCGTCTCGATTAGCTCGGCAATATAGGCCCCCGCTTCCACCGCCGGGGTGCCCTGGGCGTGGATGTTGCTCACCACCGTGCGGCTGGACTCCGAGACCCCGGTATGGGGCCGGTAGGTCAGGTAGGCGGACATACTCTTGTCCGTCACCAGCCCCGGGCGTTCGCCCACCAGCACGCAGACCAGCTCACAGCCGGTGATGTCCCCGATGGCATCTCCCGCCCCCACCCGGCAGTATTTGACGAAAATATCCTTGCCGGTGGGGATATTCCGGGCTTTCAGACCGTCCTTGATGGCGGCAAGGCAATCCATGGCATTGGCGGCGATGGCGGCACTGGACAGACCGTCTCCCACCACGATCTGCACCCGGGGTGGGGTATCGATGACCCCCTTGATGGCCTTTTCATTATGCTCATCGAAGCATCGGCCCAGATCCGGACGGGTCAGGTACTGCTCCTTGCTGTCACACCGGGTCTTGGTGGGCAGCAGGCCGTTTTCTTTTGCAAAGCCGTCATCCAGCTCCATCCAGACTGCGTCCTTCGCTGCCGCATGGTCTGCCCGGAAGCGGAGCATGGTCAAGGTCTTGTACCGGGGGCCGGCCCGACCGGAGCCCAGCCGGGCCGGGGTCTTTTCCTTCATATTGCGAAATTTTTCCCCATTTTCCGGGGCATCCACCAAATATAACTCCCGCAAATTCAGTTTCGTCACATCCGGGACGAAGTCCCCGGGGTGAAAATGCGTCTCTTCCGGGGCAGGATCCGGCACCACTTTCTTATATTCCCCGCCCTTGACCGGGGGCGCATTTTCCAGCGACAGCAGCATTTCCCGCACCAGCGCAGATAATTCTTCCTTGTTCATTCCCGTTCCCCCTTACCACAGCAGGCTGGAGCCGTCCCCGGCCTTTTTCGTCAGACGACCGTTCTCCACAAAGCCCATTTTCTCCAGCCATGCCTGAAATTCCGGGATGGCGGTCTTGCCGGTGAGCTCCCGCAGCGTTGCCGTTTCCCGGAAGCCGGTGGTCTGGTAGTTGAGCATGATGTCATCCCCGTGGGGAATGCCCATGAAGTAGTTGCACCCGGCCAGGGTCAGCAGGGACGCCAGATTTTCGATGTCATTCTGGTCGGCCTTCATGTGGTTGGTGTAGCAGCAGTCGCAGCCCATGCTCACCCCGGTGAGCTTGCCCATAAAGTGATCTTCCAGCCCCGCCCGGGTCACCTGCCGGGCATCGTACAGGTATTCCGGACCGATGAAGCCCACCACCGTATTCACCAGAAACGGCTGAAACCGTTTGGCGAAACCGTAGCACCGGGCCTCCATGGTCACCTGATCGGCGCCGTGGTGGGCATTGGAAGATAGCTCCGACCCCTGCCCGGTCTCAAAGTACAGCACATTGGGACCTTCTGCCGTTCCCTCATGGAGCAGCAAGTCCCGGGCTTCCGCCACCAGAGCCCCGTCAAAACCAAAGGCTTCGTTGCCCTTTTGGGACCCGGCGATGGACTGGAAGATCAGATCACAGGGGGCACCGTCCCGCACCGCCTGCATTTGGGCGGTGATGTGGGCCAACACGCAGATCTGGGTGGGGATGGCCCAATGCTCCTTGATTTCCTGAAACCGGCGCAGGATCTTTCCCGCCTGCTCCGGGGAATCCGTCACCGGGTTCAGGCCGATCACCGCATCCCCGGCGCCAAAGGACAGGCCTTCCAAGGTGGATGCGGTGATGCCCTCCGGGTCATCAGTGGTGTGGTTGGGCTGGAGCCGACAGGACAGGGTCCCCGGCAGGCCGATGGTGGTGTTGCAATGGGCGGTGACGGTGATCTTGTTGGCGGCATAGATCAGGTCCAGGTTGCTCATGAGCTTGGCGACGGCGGCGATCATTTCCGCCGTCAGCCCCCGGCTGATGCGCCGGATGTCCACCCCGGTGGTGGTCTCCGACAGCAACCACTCCCGCAGATCGGACACCGTCCAGTTTCGGATCTTTTGGTAGACCGGCTCATTCACATCGTCCTGGATGATCCGGGTCACTTCGTCCATTTCGTAAGGCACCACCGGGTTTTCCCGGAGGTCTGCCAGGGTCAGGGCGGACAGCACCACCTTTGCTGCCACCCGCTCCTGCTCCGTTTCGGCCGCCAGTCCCGCTAATTTATCCCCGGTTTTTTCCTCATTGGCTTTTGCCAGCACTTCTTTGATGTCCCGGAAAGCGTAGGTTTTTCCAGAAAGCTGTGTTTTGAGTATCATGTTTTCTCCTTTCGTGTGAGCAGTAACGCCACCGCCACCGCCGTCACGCCTCCGGTGAGTTTTCCAACGATCACCGCCGGGAGCATTTCCGGGGCAAAGCCAGCGGTGAAGCCCATGTGGTCTCCAAATACAAAGGCGGCGCTCACCGCAAAGGCCACATTCACCACCTTGCCCCGGCTGTCCATGGCGTGGAGCCGCTCAAAAGCGGCAATGGAATTTGCAAGACTGGCAAGAAGCCCCGCTGCGGCGGTTTCATTGATCCGTAGAAGCCTTCCCAGCTTCAAAAGGGGCTTTTTCAACAGTTTTGTCAAGGTATATACCAGAGGAAACGCCCCCGCCAGCACGATGGCGATCTCTCCCACGGTCTGAAAGCCTTCTGAAATGGGGGCAAGGCCGGGAATGATGACGAAGCCCGTCAGCTCCTCCACCAGCGCCGCTCCCAGACCTACCGTGATCACCCCGATGACACCTTTGCCAAAAGCAGCAAAGCCGGCGATCATGGCCTTTTCCCATTTCCACAGGCCCAGGGCGATGAGCAGGCAAGGCCGGGAATGATGACGAAGCCCGTCAGCTCCTCCACCAGCGCCGCTCCCAGACCTACCGTGATCACCCCGATGACACCTTTGCCAAAAGCAGCAAAGCCGGCGATCATGGCCTTTTCCCATTTCCACAGGCCCAGGGCGATGAGCAGGGCCATAAGCACGATGGGGACCAAATTCCGCAGGATCATCAGCAGGGGAAACCCTGCCACCAGTCCGCCCGCCAGCACACCGACGGGGATGGTCACCACCCCGCAGAGGATACCCTTTGCCAAAAATGGCCGGTCCTCTTCCCGCAAAATGCCCATGGCCACCGGGATGGTGAACACCACCGTGGCTCCCAGCATGGAGCCAGTGATCACGCCCCCCAGCGCCGCTGCCTGAGGATCCTGGGTCAGTTGCGCCGCCAGCGGGCCCGCTCCCATGTCGCAGGCCAGAATGGTCCCGGCGAACATGGCAGCGTCGGCCCCCAGAAAGTTGTAAACCGGCACCACCACGGGCTTTAAGAGCTTCGCCAGCACCGGAGCCAGGCAGATAATACCGATCATCGCCAGGGCCAAGGTGCCCATGGCGAGAATGCCCTCCTCAAATTCTTTTCCAAAGCCCAGCCGGTTGCCGAATATCCGGTCCAGTGCGCCCAATGCCCCAAACACTGCCATGATGGCGATGAGGATCTCATGGGCGCTCATAGTTTCCCTCCGGGTCCAGGATCGCCACCACCGCCGCATCCACCGGGGCATCCATGCAGTAGCGGGAGGCCACGGTGCCGGTGATCAGCAGCACATGGTCTCCCATTCCTGCTCCCACCTGATCTGCGGCGACCATCTGCTCCTGTCCCACTTTTACCACCAAAAAGGTCTGACCGTGGAGACAAGCGGCTTTTCTTGTGGCCCATACCGAGCCGGAGACTGTTCCAATTTTCACTCTGATCCCTCCAAAATTTCCTTTGCCAGGGG
>CAZGTR010000049.1:0-8018 GCA_964528715.1 uncultured Oscillospiraceae bacterium
TTCAAAGGATTTTTAGGCCCTTCCTGGAAAATGGACACTCCGACTAGGATACTGCACCGTCAGAAGGTATTTTAGCATACTTTTGATGAATATACAAGTATCGATGTATAAATATTTTTAAAATCAATTCCCCATAAACCAGTCTTCCACGATATCGCTGTGGGTGATGACGATGTCAATATCCTTCAGCTCCTCCCGGGTGAAAAAACGCAATGCCCGGGATTCTTCGCTGATTTGTAAAGGGGTTCCCTCCGGCAGTTCCAACGCAAAGGCCACCACTACCATCCGCCAGATACTCCCATCCCGATAGGCGGCAATGCGTCCCGGTTCGCCATAAACTGCCAGTTTTCGCAGCGCCGCTTTATTGACCCGCAGCCCCAGCTCCTCCCGGATCTCCCGGACCATGGCCTCAATGGGTTCCTCCGTCTTTTTTACACCGCCACCCACCAGGCCCCAGGTATCCGAGTCCCGGCGGCGCTCCAGTAGGAGTTTTCCTCCCATGGTGATGATGGCATTGGCACCCAAGTGGGCACCCATGGTGGTTTTCGGTGCATTTTTCGGATCACCCCGATAGAATGTAACGATGGACATAGCGCACATCCTTTCCATTTTTTTATATCATAGCATATTTATTCTTCGCTGTCATCCGGTATTTCCCGGGGAATGGGCTTGGTGATACCAGTACGCCGGGACTTGGCCAATCCACCAGCCATGTGCCCCTGAGTATCTTTGGCAAATTTTGCCCGTCGGATGATATCCTCCCCGAATTTGTCCCGGAGGGCGTCCACGGTCTCATCCAGCCGGAGTTTTTTCTCGTATTGCACCGGACTGACACCGGAAAACAGATCGAACTGCTGGTATGCTTCTCCGGACAGGCGGGTCATTTGCACCCCCAATTGCCGCAGGGGCGTAACTCGGTCCCAAGCTTCATCAAAGACTCGACAAGCTTCCCCGAATATCTCGCTGGTGACATTGGTGGCGCAATGCAGCTGGGACTGATGGGAAAAATGGAGAAAATCGTTGGTTCGTAAATGGACACTGATACAACTGCCCCACTTTCCATCCCGGCGCATCCGCATTCCCACCGTCTCGCACAGCCCTAGTAGCACCTGATAAGCCTGCTCCCGGGTCACCACATCCTCGGAAGTGGTGACGGAGTTGCCATAGCCCTTGTTTTCCGCTGGTTCCGGAGTGACGGCCTCGGCGTTGCGTCCATTGGCGAAGTGCCAAATGGTCTCCCCTTGCTTTCCCAGCCGCCGGCGCAGCAGCCCCGGATCGGCTTGTGCCAGCTGCCCGATGGTGTAAATGCCCAGATATTTCAGCTTCCGCTCCGTAGCAGCTCCCACCAAAAACAAGTCCCGCACCGGCAGCGGGAAGAATTTTTCTTCCATCTCCTCCGGAAACAGGGTATGGACCTTGTTTGGTTTTTCGAAATCTCCTGCCATTTTAGCCAGCAACTTATTACTGGAAATGCCAATATTTACGGTAAAACCCAATTCATCGTTGATTTTTTGCCGCATTTTCTCCGCTGCCAGCCGTGGGCTACCCCACAGCCGCTCCGTGCCGGTCATGTCTACCCACGCTTCGTCGATGGAATACTGCTCTACTTTGGGACTAAAAGTACGTAGCATTTCCACGAACTTCCGGGAAGCAGACACATACAGCTCATAATCCGGCGGGACCACCACAAGGTCCGGACATTTTTCCAGCGCCTTGAATAGCGGCTCCCCGGTCTGAATACCGTATTTCTTTGCCGGAGTGCTTTTGGCTAAGATGATACCGTGCCGGGAAGCCTTCTCCCCCGCCACCACCGACGGCACCTCCCGCAGATCGGTGGTCTCTCCCAGCACCCGGACCCGGTAAGCTGCCGACCAGCTTAAAAAAGCCGAATTGGCATCCACATGAAAGATCACCCGCTCCGCCATCAGTAGACCCTCCGTAGCCAGCACCAGCTATGGGTGCGAATGGTGTAGCGCAGCTCAAACAAGGACTCTTTTCCACGGATCACAGCCCGGCACAGGAAGATCATCGCTTCGATCCCCACATATTCCACCTTTTTGACACTTATCACTTCCGCAATATCCACCCGCAGGAGCTGGTGGGCTTCATCCTCCAGTCTTAGACGCAATGGGCGAATTTCTCCGGAAGCGGCACACATGGATATCACATCCACAGGGCATATCTTTTGTTCCAAACCCATCGCCTCCTTTTTGCATATTATAGCACATTCGTTTGCAAATAGCAATAGCTTCGCATTTCCAATTTTTGCATAAAAAGCTCCGCCCTGCGTCGCAGCAGAGCGGAGCGATGATCATTTCAATCCGATACGGGATTTATTCTGCTTCCAGAAAGTCCGTAGCTGGGTTTTGTGGTGGCACAGCTTCTCCTGGCAATTGGCGCAGGAGAGACTTGCATTGGTGTTTTCCGCAAACCGCTCCGGATGGCGCCAATAGGTGATCTCCCACCGCAACAGCAGTCCCAGGGACATAACCAGCAAACTCCAGGTAAAGACATCCGGAATGAGCAGATACGGGGTGAACATCATGGCAAAATCCCAGTTGTAGATCCGGCAAACGCCGCAGCAGCGGTTTTTCATGAACCAGGTCTGGAACGGACAGAAGAACAAAATGCAGATCATGTCGCACACGCCGTAGGCCAGGCTGATGAGGATCAAAATGCCCGCATCGATCCAATGGAGGAAATACAGCGCTGCAATGACCCCGTTCAGAGTCAGCCAGGACACAATCACCAGCGCCGTCCCCTTCCAGCTGGGAAGGGCGGGGCTTTTCTGCCCGGTTGGTTTGAAATTGCGCCGGAACTGCTTCTGGCAACCCATGCTTTCCAACCGGGATGGGAAAAACCGTGCGATCATCTCAATGGCATACACCGTCCAGATCAGCACCAGCAGCCAGTGCTTTTCCTCAAATCCCCGAAACAGCTCTCCATCCTGCTTCACCCGGCTGAGGATATACATGACCGCCGCCAACAGAAACAGAACAGACCGGTAGCCAAGCTTTACATAGTGCAGTGTGGAGATCAGCGAAATTTTGCATTTTTTCATGTGATGACCTTCGTTTTGAGTGATTTATTATCATTATACCATTCAAAAAGGGAAAGTCAACGGAAACCTTTGTTTATGCCAGAACAATGGCCTGCACTGCCTCCACCAGATCCATGACAGTGGTACGGGAAACCAATGCAACTGCTTCTCCATCCACTACCGCAAGACAGGTACTGCCATTGTAGCGATAAAGGATCAACTCGACGCTGGGAAAATTCTCATTATCCAGCAGGATGGTCAACTGGATCTCCTCTTTCCCCTCCGGCGCTTCCGATGTAAACACCTCTGCGCTCAAGCCTGTCAACGCCGTTTTGATACTGCTGATACTGACAGGTTCTTCGCCGTAATACCAGCTGTATTCCAGCTCCTTTGCGTTTTCATCCACGCAGCGGTAAGAAAGTGTATGCGTCTGCCCCTCCAATGTCACATTCAGCTGTTTGACGGTACCAAAATCCGCCCAGAATATCTCATCATGCCGCAAGTCATTGTAGCTGACTGCACTTAAAATGGCGTAATTGGCATCGCCCAGCTTGTAAACGATAGCAGAATCCCCTACCCGCACATATTTGCCCACGGAAGATGTGCTGTTACCTGCTGCCACCGCCTCGTCGTATGCCGCCCGTTCCTGGGGATCCTCACTGATGGAAATGGTGCAACTGGCCTCCACCTCCTGCTTGTCCTCGTCCGTATAGGTATAGTGGACCGCGATGGTCTGGGTAGGCTCTGCAAGGCCAAGGCTTTCCAGTACATCCTGCGTTGCGTTGTAGGTCACATAGTCAGAAAAGTTCAAACCGGTGATGGTACTGAGCAAGGTTTTCACCTTAGACGTATCCAGCGGAACGGTTTTACCATCCTTTTCCAGAAAATAGATATCCTCATCGCCGTTATAGGTGTTGGAGCTATTTTCTTTCCGGGTGATCGTATAGCTTTCATTGCCTTCGAAAACGATGGACTCCACTTTCTCAAAGCTGGGGGTGTCGTCATGCCGGATCATGGAAGAAAGGGCGGAGTCCACATACTCCATGGGATCCGTTTTCACCAGATACATATTGCCGTCGCCAATGTCGATATAGCGCTGCTCATCCATTTTGCTGAAATCGCCCATTTTTACGGTATATTCTTTGTCAGCCGTGGTCAACGACAAGGTACACTCCGGCTCGTCCAGACCGTACTGGCTGTAATCGTCCACATTTTCGATAACAAAGGTCACGCCATAACTTTCAAAGGGTGTTAGAATCTCTTGGATTCGGGTGAGACTTACGGGAAAAGTGGTATCCTCATCGTACTGCCACCCTGCCTCCGTTTTCGTAAAGGCCAGGCCGTCGCCGCTGGAATAGGTCCAGGAAAGGGCTGTGACGCTTTCTTGAGGTATCTGTAAAATGATGGTGTCGCTGTTTCTGATCTGCTCCTGCTTTTCTTCGTACCCGGACATAGCAACGGTTGCGGCACACACCAGTACCAATATCGCTGTCAGGCAAAGGATCCGTTTAGACCGTTTCATGGTTTTTCCTCCTTCTACTCACGATCACGACCACGCCAACGCCAAGATATGCCACCGGGAACAGCCCGATCATCAGAAATTTTAGGGTTGACGCAGTGGTCTCGTTGATGGTCAAGTAGTTGTAGTTCAGAGATTTGCTGCGGATCGCCAACGCCTCCCGCTCCCCCACCAGACTGGACAGAGCATTCATCGCCAGATCCACATTGGCACCGGAGGAATAGGCGTTGTAGCTGTCATCTACGAAGCTACTGCCGGAGAACCAGATGATCTGCCCATCTGATCCTGTATCAATGGAAACTGCCAAAGCAAAGGGGCCATCAATGTCCCCATCTTCTTTCTCGTATGTGGACAGGCTGTAACCTGCCACCTTGCTGAAAGCTTCGCTGGATGTGGTCAGCAGCGTGGTGACATTGGTACTGCTTTCCACCTTCAGACCACTGGACAGGCCGCTGATCACATAGTAGCTCTCTTCGATCAGGGCATCGGTGATATCATTGCTTTCCAGCTCCGGCACCAGCACATAGGGATAGCCCAGAGCGTAGTTGTTCCGGTTGCCCTCGATGACCAGACCCTCGGCCACTTCTACGCCGTGGTCAGAAAGCAGCCCATTGAGGTTGGCAAAGGACTGATCCTTGACCGGCCCTGCCATCACCAGCAGCTTGCCGCCATTGGCGGTAAACTCCGCCAGCATGGTCTTTTCTTCCATGGAAATGTCACTCTGGGGGCTGTAAACGACCAACGCCGCCGCATCCTCCGGGATGGAATCTACTGTCAAAAGAGACAACTGTTCCGTTTCGATATTGGCTTTTTCGATGTTATCTGCAAAGGTACTGGGCAGTTCACTTTCGCCATGGCCCTCCAGCAGATAGATTTTAGGAAGATCTTCGGTGACTACATAGTCGATAGCAGAGGTGATGGCCCCTTCCCCGTCAAAGCCGGAGGCGGTATAGGTGTAGGAATAATAGTCGAATTCCGTCTCGTACAGATCGTAGTAGCTGACGTAGCGGTAGCGCTCTCCGCTTTCTACGATCAGAGAATTATTGGGCACATCATCCTCTGTGTACTGGGCGGCAAAGGTAGGAAATACATCGGGATTTTTCTTTACCACCTGAATGTAGGACGACAGGCTGTCATACTTGCTCAGCAGATTTTCGATGATGCTGTCCTCCTGCTCCGATTGCACCACCCAGTAAATGGTCACATCCTGAGTTAGGTTGTTCACCACCGCCTTGGTATTGCTGGTGATGGAATAGAGCTTGCTGGAGCTGATATCCAGCTTGGTCATGGATGCGGGCAAATTGGTCACGAACACATTGGCAACGATCAAAATCGCCAGCACCAGCGCCGTGATCATTAAGGAGTAACTGCCGCCTTTCAGGGCAGTCTTGTTGCGGAAGCTCTTTTTCTTCATCAGTTATACCTCCGTTTTTCCATGGATTGAACGGCCAGAAACAGGAAAAAGACGATGACACTGACATAAAAAACCATGGCAGTCACATCGAACACGCCGTTTACAAAGGTGTCCAGCCGCTCAAACAGCGAGAGCTTTTCCATGAGCTTTGGAATGATGCCCTCGAATTTTTCGCTGTCATACAAATACAGCCCGGTGACGGCAGCCATTAAGGTCAGGCCCACACCATAGCCCAGATCGCTGTTCCGGGTCAGATGGTAGATCAGCCAGCCAAGTCCGCCGGACAGGATAAACAGGACAATTGCAGAGCCGATGGCGGTAGACGATGCATATTCCGCCAGCTGCACGCTGAAATAGTTGAACAGGATCACCGCAATGCCCAGTCCTGCTGCCAGGCCCTGATTGTCCGTCAGGGAGGACAGAAATACGCCCACCGCCAGCAGCGCCGCTCCCATGAAGAAGAATGCCACGAGGCTTCCATAGGAGGTGGGAAGATACACTTCGCCGTATTGGGCAAAGATCAGCGGATAGACAGAAATGATCGCCATGGGGATCAGAAACAGCAAAAGAAGCGCCATATATTTGCCCAGGATCACCTTCGTAGTGGATAGCGGCAACGCATACAGCAACTGGTCAGTCTTTTGCTTTCGCTCCTCTGCGATGGTCCGCATGGTCAGAATGGGCACGATGATAATAAAGATCAAGCTGGAAAAGCTGAGAACATACTCAAAATTACTGAAGGAAGCCTACAGATTATAGAACATGGCGCCAACGCCCACGAAAACCAGCAAAAATGCGCCGAACACATAGGCTGTCAGGCTGTGAAAATAGAGCTTCAGCTCATGCTTAAAAATGGCGATCATGGCGCTACCTCCTCATTTTGTGTACCCTCGGTCAGCTCGATGAACACATCCTCAAGGCTCCCCCACTTCACCTGAAGCTGGAAGAGTATGTACTCGCTCCGGGCAAAGACGCGGAAAACATCGCCCGCCAGGGCATCGATATCCGCAACATCCCCTTGCAGCCGCACATGGGTGCGTCCGTCCTCCGATGTGTTCCCATGCCATTGGGCAACGCCCACGACCTCGCCCAGTATCTGGGGCAATGCCTCCTCCGGGGCATCGGTGGTAAGCATGATCTCGTTGGAGCCCACAAGCTGCGCCTGCAACTGCTCCGGCGTGCCCATGGCCACCAGCTTTCCCCGGGCGATCATCACGATCTGGTCGCAGATGGCCTGCACCTCCGACAGGATGTGGGAGCTGAAGATCACCGTATGGGTCTTGCCCAATTCTTTGATCAGTTGGCGGATCTCAATGATCTGGATTGGATCCAATCCCACCGTCGGTTCGTCAAGAATGATGACCTTCGGATTACCCAGCAGTGCCTGGGCAATGCCCACACGATGCTTATAGCCCTTGGAAAGCTCCCCAATACGGCGATCTTTCACATTTTCAATGCCTGTGCGTGTGATAGCGCTGCTGATCTGCTCCTGGAGCGCCTTACCCCGCAGTCCTTTCGCCTCTCCCACAAATCGCAGGTAATCTGCTGGGCTTTCATTCATGTACAGTGGCGGGTGCTCCGGCAAATAACCAACGCAGCGTTTAGCCGCCTGCGCGTCCTCAAAAATGTCGTGTCCATCGATCAAGACTGTGCCAGCAGAGGCAGACAGGCAGCCTGTGATAATGTTCATGGTAGTGGATTTTCCCGCACCATTGGGGCCCAGAAAACCATATACATGTCCTTGCTGGATCTCGAAGGTAAGGTCATCTACCGCCAGATGATCGCCGTAATACTTTGTCAGATGTGAAACTGATATCATAATTGCCCTCCTGTTTTGGTGATCCGTCGTTTCATACGCACGCTTCCTTTCAAATATCTTCCATCTCAACATAACCGCACAACTTAAAACCCAGTTAAAAAAATCCAGAAAAGGACCTGTAAAAGAAATGTAAACACTTTGTGACTGTCAAAAAATGTACTGATTTTGCATAAGGTAATGTCAAGAGTTATGCGCAAAATTGATTTTAGTCTTTGGTAGAAATCTA
>CAZGTR010000050.1:0-7916 GCA_964528715.1 uncultured Oscillospiraceae bacterium
ACACTTAGCCATTCACTGCACCTCCAATCTCCAGATAATCTCAAAATATGCACCTCCACAGGCGCTTAGATATGATACCAAATATCTACGAAAAATGCAAGCATTTTTTTTAGTTTTTTTGAATTTTTTTCGCAGGTACGTAAAAATAATCAAAATTGATGACGTTTTGATCCTGGAAAGAGCAAATCAAGGTGTTTCCGGCGCTGTGGTATCTTCGGCAATGTGCAGTTGGGCGGTCTGTCCTGGGGAAAAACCGAAGACCTGCTTGTATTGCCGGGAAAAATTGGAGAAATCCGAAAATCCAGCCATTTCAGCGGCCTGGGTGGCGCTGAAGCCCTGGAGCAGAAGCGCTTTGGCTTCTTTCAACCGTAGCTGGAGCAGATAGTTCTTTGGAGTCTGACCATAGCTTTGCCGGAACAGGGTGGTGAGATACCGTCGGTCGATGTGCAAAGAGTCTGCGATCTCCTGGATCGTGATCGGTTCCATGAAGGAGCTGTCGATCAGCGCCTTTGCATAGCGGGCGTATTTTTTCTGGGGATCCGGTGTAGCGGAGACGGGGGTGTAGCAGGAGAGTGTCCATAGGATCCGGTAGGCCAGAGAATAGATATATCCGGTGGGAACGTCTGGCTTGTTCAGTTCTGTCAGGGTTTGAAACTGCTTGCCCACTGGCACGTGCCGATACACCGGCCCTTGTAAAAAGGCGGGGCAGTGGGGGGCTTGGAAGCAGAGCCAGGCATAATGCCAGGGATCGCTGGCGCTTGCCTGATAGGAAACGATCTCCTCTGGATGGGCCAGAAAAATATCACCGGCCTCCAGCTGATATGTGATACCATTGTGACAGAAGGTGCCATGACCGCTGAGAACATAGTGTAATAAATAGTGGTGCCGCAGGCCCGGGCCGTAGCTATGGCCCGGGGGACAGTGCTGATCGCCGTAGCGAATCAACTCGAGACTGCTCCACCAATGGGAGACGAGGGGTTGGCTGTAAATGCTCATGAATCGAACCATTCCTTTCTATTGTCCATTTTACCATAAAGGGCACCCCTTTTTCAATTGTTTTTATTACTTTTTTACATTATGATTATCCCACCAAGCGAAGAAAGAAGGAGTATGATGATCAAGATCACATTCATGGGAGCGGGAAGCTCCGTATTTGCCCGAAAAGTGCTGGGAGATGTCATGTGCACTCCGGCTCTGCGGGAATGCGAGATCGCTCTTTACGATATTGACGAAGCCAGACTGAACATCACGCGGGAGCTTCTGAACGGTATCAACCGCAATATCAACGAGAACCGGGCAACCATCAAGACCTACCTGGGCGCGGAAAACCGGAAGGAAGCACTGCGCAACGCCAATTTCGTCATCAACGCCATTCAGGTGGGCGGCTACGAGCCTTGCACGGTGATCGATTTTGAGATCCCCAAGAAGTACGGCCTGCGCCAGACCATCGGTGACTCCCTGGGCATCGGCGGCATCATGCGTGGTCTGCGTACCATCCCGGTGGTTGAAGAATTTGTCCGGGAAATGGAGGAGGTCTGTCCTGACACCTACTTCCTGAACTACACCAACCCCATGGGCATCCTCACCGGCTACATCCAGAGATATACCAATATCAAGACCATCGGCCTTTGCCACAGCGTTCAGGTCTGCACCGAGCGGCTGCTGGGGGAGAAGGGCGTGAACATGGTGGACAAGCTGGAAGGTCGCCGGGAGCTGATCGCCGGCATCAACCACATGGCCTGGCTTCTAGACATTCGGGACAAGGACGGCAATGACCTCTACCCGGAGATCCGCCGCCGGGCAAAGGAGAAGAACGCCGCAGAAAAGCACGGCGATATGGTGCGCTACGATTATATGGATAAGCTGGGCTATTACTGCACCGAATCCAGCGAGCACAACGCCGAATACAATAACTTCTATATTAAATCCAAATATCCGGAGCTGATCGAGGAGTACAACATCCCTCTGGACGAGTACCCCCGCCGCTGTTTGGATAAGCTAGACAAGTGGGAGCGTTGGATGCGCCATGAGTTCACGGAAGAGGAACTGACCCACACCCGCTCTTATGAGTATGCCTCCCACATCATCGAGGCCATTGTCACCGGAAACACCATGCAGGTGAACGTGAATGTGCTGAACACAGGCCATCTGATCGATGACTTCCCGGAGCAGACCTGTGTGGAAGTGCCCTGTCTGGTGGACGGCATGGGTGTGCACCCGGTGCGGGTGGGCAGCTTGCCCCCGGTGCTGGCAGCAATGAACCGCACCAATATCAATGTGCAGTTGCTAGCCATCGAAGCGGCACGGACCCGCAAGAGAGAGGATATCCTCCGGGCTGTGATGCTGGATCCCCACACTTCTGCGGAGCTGTCCATTGACGATATGGCGAAAATGGTGGACGAGATGATCGAAGCCCATGGCAGCTATATGGCTATGTACAAGTAAGGGTAGCAACAGAATTTATGTGAGTAACGCTTCACAGCGTTCTTAAATAAACGGGAAAATATTTAAAAGGAGAAAAGACACATGAAAAAGTACATCGCATTGCTTCTGGCATTGGTCATGGCGCTGAGCCTCTTTGCTGGATGCGCCCCCGCTGATGGCCCGGATGAAACAAATCCTTTCGTTGGCGGCATTATTGAAAGCACCGGCGTGATCGACACCACCAGAGACTGGTGGGGCGAGGATGACGGCAAGACTCCCGTCAAGCTGCGCTTCTGGGCAGCAATCGACCCTGTTTACGGCTATCAAAAGGTTTGTGACAACTTTAACGCTGCCTACGGCGACCGTGGCCTGACTGTTGAATATGTCCAGTACAAGAACGATACCAACGGCAACCTGTCCGTGGATACATCCTTGACCACTGGCGAGGGCATTGACGTGCTCATCAGCTACGGCAATCTGTCCAGACTGATCCCCCGTACCGAGCAGGGTCTGCTGCTGAACCTGCAGCCCTATCTGAAGGATTTCGACATCAAGGCAGAACTGGGCGAGCACGCAGCTGACGGCGGCGTGCTGGGCGAAGATGGTTCCTACCATGGCCTGATCACCACTTTCACCAACAGCAGCTTTATGCTGATCAACAAGGATATGTTTGAAACTGCTGGCGTGGAGATCCCCTATGACGGCTGGACTTATTCCGAGTTCCTGGATGCCTGCGAGAAGCTGACCACCGAGAATACAAAGGGCATCTGCTGGTACTGCTCCGACATCAACAATGCATTGACCTACATCCGGTCCGTTGTTGACAGCAACTATCTGTACACCGATGAGACCAAGAATGAGAGCTCCTTCAAGAGCGACCTCTGGACCAATGGCCTGAATCTGCTGAAGACCACGATGGATAACGGCTGGGCTTGCGACTATGGCGAGTGCAAGTCTGAGAAGCACGGCGTTTCACACTTCCTGCAGGGCGAGAGCGCTATCTTCGGCCTGTTCTCCCAGATCCGTCAGTGCATGGACCTGGCAAACTATCCTCATGATTTCGTCACTGCATTCGTTCCCTGCCCTGTGCCCGATGGTGCAGAGTATGAGCAGTACAAGTCCATGGCTCACAAGAGCACCATCGGTGAGTACGTTGCTGCTGCTGCAAAGACTGAGCACCCTGAGCAGTGTGCCGAGTTCGTCCGCTGGTTCGTTCAGGGCGGCATGAACCCCACCATCCTGGCTGGCCGTTATCCCCTGTGGGTTGGTAACGATACCAAGGATATCCTGGAAACTGTGAAGGAAATGGCTGGCAATACGGTCGATACCCGTTCCCTGGAGTTCCTGTTTAACTGCGATCGTAGCAAGCTGCCTCTGGGCGACAGCTCCACCACACTGGACAAGAAGGTCAGAACCGAGCTGAAGAACGCTTGGGAAGGCTATCTGATCAGTGGCGCTGAGCAGAAGTACAAGAGTGCGGAAGAAGCAATGCAGGATGCCTACAACAAGGCACAGGATATCCTGAACGCTGCCACCGCTGACGAAAAGAAGTAATAAATGGAAAAACAGGCCGCACTTTTGATGTGCGGCCTGTTTTTGGTATATGGCTCATGCAATGGCATCGTCCATTTGCTCGTAGATCTTTTTCATCAGCAGACCATCCACCAGGAAGATGATCCCCACGCCGAAGGTCAGCCAGATGACCATGCTCTTTAAGAAGTGGAGCAGGGAGCTGTAAGCCAGAAGGAAGGGGAAGGCGTTCAGCGCTGCCATGATAATGGCACGCAGAGGGTGGCTCAATGTAAGCAGCAGCGCATTGGAAAGATGCTCCATCAGGGTGTTGCGGTAGCGACCAATGAGGGGGAACAGCAGGGAGCCAAGGCAGCTGAAAGCCAGCAGCAGGGCGATAAGGACGATGTAGGCGATGATCCGGAGGGTGCCAGTGAAGGTCATGTCAACCATCATGATGTTGAACATACACACCAGCAACAGCAGCAGATAGGACAGCCAAACCACGGTGGCCTGCTTGAAGCTGTGCTTAAATGCCCGGAAGAAAGGCTTGATCACTTCGTCCTCATCGTCATAGAGCATATCGTGCATGACTTTGTGGGCAGCGCTGAAAGCGGCACCCATGGTGACGACTGGAATGCAGCAGAGAAAGGTCAGAATGTTTAGGCCGATCAGCTGCGTAATGCGGGACATGATGCGATACAACCGGGTGTCCGGGTTCGTAAGACTGTTCATATTTGATAATCTCCTTTGAATTGCGGTAAAAACAGTATACAGGCTTTTGAGAAAAGTTGCAAGAGGAAAAAGCGAAGTGAAGCGGTTGCGCAATTTTGAACAAACTGTAACACTGTGCAATCTCAACAAACTGGACCTTCTGCAATTAGCGAAAGGGTCGAAAAATGGTGGGCGTACTTGACAAAATCTTAAAAATCATTAAAATAATGGTTGTAAATGCGCACCGCCGTGTACATTGTGGTTGCGCATAAAATCATGCAAAAATGCAAAAGGAGAATGGAAAACATGAAAAAGTATCTGAGCTTGGCTCTGGCACTGATTATGGTGTTGGGTCTGTTTGCTGGATGCACCCCCGCTGAAACCGAACCCGAAACCACCAACGCTGCCGCTACCGCTACCGGTGTCGTCAACACCGAGAAGGAATGGTGGGGCGAGGCTGACGGCAAGACCCCTATTACCCTGCGTTTCTGGGGCGCTGTTGGCGAAGAGTATGGCTACAAGGCCATCTGCGAGAACTTCAACAAGGCTTATGGCGACAAGGGCCTGACTGTTGAGTATGTTCTGTACAAGAATGACACCGACGGCAACATCAGCCTGGAGACCCAGCTGGGCGCCGGCGATGGCATTGACTGCTTCATCGGCTACGGCTCTCTGAACACTCTGAGAAACCGTTACAACGACGGCTTGATCTGCGATCTGTCCGGCTACCTGAAGGACATGAGCTTCGACGTGGCTAAGGAAATGGGCCAGGCTGCTGCTGACGACGTCGTCTACGAGGATGGCTCCGTTGCCGGTATCCCCTCCAAGTTTGATAACAAGGGCATGATGCTGATCAATGCCGATATGTTCAAGGCTGCCGGTGTTGAGATCCCCTACGAGGGCTGGACCTACTCCGAGTTCAAGGAAGCTATCCAGAAGCTGACCACCGAGGAGCACAAGGGTATCTGCTGGTACTGCAACGGCATCGGCAATGCTCTGGTCTATGCTGAAGCTTGTATCGAGTACTACACCACCTACTACTACACCGATGAGACCTGCGAGAAGGCCGCTCTGGATAACGAGATCTACGCAGAAGCTCTGGATCTGCTGAAGTGGTCCATGGAAAATGGTTACGCTTGCCCCTACGGCGAGTGCAAGTCCGAGAAGCACGCTGTTTCAAACTTCCTTCAGGGCGAGAGCGCTATCTTCGGCCTGTTCTCCCAGATTCGTCAGTGCATGGACACTGAGACCTATCCCCACGAGTTCGTGACCGCTCTGGTTCCCTGTCCCGTGCCCGATAGCCTGGGCAACGACGCTACTCTGAAGACCATGGCTCACATGACCTACACCGGCGAGTATGTCTCCGTCGCTGCTCGTTCCGAGCACAAGGAGCAGGCTGCTGAGTTCGTCCGCTGGTTCCTGCAGGGTGGTATGTACCCCTCCATCATGGCTGGCCGTTATCCCCTGTGGACCGGTTCCAACACCGAGGACATCATGGCTACCATCAAGTCCATGGCTGGTGATCTGGTGGATACCAAGTCCATCGAGTGCATCTTCTCCGTTGACCGTAGCAACCTGAAAAAGACCGCTCCTTCCTCCAATGCAGACTCCAAGATCGGTTCCGCTCTGAAGAAGGCTTGGGAAGGCTATCTGGCTACCGGCAATGAGCAGCAGTATGCTACCGCTAAGGATGCAATGGCAGCCGCACAGAAGGAAGCTCAGGCTGCTATCGATGCTCAGAAGGCAACCGATAAGGGTCTGTTCGGCTAATTACATATCTGTCATTATGCAGCTTCCCTTGCTGTCGTAAGAAAATCTAATGTAGGGTTCGCTCATACGGGTCTGACCCGTATGAGCGAACTTTGCGTAATGTAAAAGGAGCGAAGTCTATGAAAAACGAAACCCTTCAGAAGACCGAGACCAAATCCATCGCCGTGAAGAAGAAAACCAACCGTACCAACGAGGGCAAGATCGCACTGCTGTTCCTGCTGCCCAGCTTGATCGGTATTTTCTGCTTGAACTTCATTCCTACCTTGATTTCTCTGTTCGTTTCCATGACGGACTGGAGATATACCCAGGGTATCGGCAACTGGAACTTTGTTGGTCTGCAGAACTTCATCAACCTGTTCCAGGATAAAGACTTTATCCAGGCACTGATCAATACTGTCATCGTGACCATCGTGGTCGTGCCTGTGGGTATCTTCCTGGCTCTGGTGGTTGCGGCTCTGATCGACAATTACCTGTCCGAGAAGAGCGCCAGTGTGGTGCGTATTGCCCTGTACATGCCCCACATCTGTAACATCGTTGCAGTTTCCACTGTGTGGCAGGCACTGTACTCCTCCAGAGGCCCCTTCACCAATTTGGTGCGTGCGCTGGGTGTTGAGAATCCTCCCACTTGGCTGTTCAGCTATAAGTGGTCCCTTTGGGCGATCATGTTGGTCATGGTCTGGGCCGGTATCGGTCACAAGGTCATGCTGTATGGCGCTTCTATGGCCGGTCTGCCCACCGATGTTTACGAGAGTGCTGAGCTGGACGGTGCAAACGGCCGCCAGCAGTTCTTCAAGATCACCATGCCCTTGCTGTCCAACACCACCTTCTACCTGTTCATCACCGGCATGATCGGCTCTTTCCAGACCTTCGGTTATGTCAACGTTATGACCGGCGGTGGCCCCGGCAACAGCACCTATGTGTTGGTGTACTACATCTACAAGCTCAACTTCGACTATTATGAGTCCGGCAAGGCTTCTGCCGTCGCCGTTATCCTGTTCCTGATCCTGCTGGTCATTACAGTGATCCGTAATTCTCGTAATAATAAAAACAACTAAGGAGGGCGTAAATAATGGCTAAAGTTGTAACTGTTGGCAGCAATACGCCTGCCTATCGTGTGACCAAGATCCTGATGACGGTTCTTTTGGTCGCTCTGGCGATCTTCATGCTGACTCCCTTTATCTGGATGATCGGCGCTTCGCTGAAGAAGGAGATCGATGTTTTCTCCAAGAAGATCGGCTGGTTCCCCAATTACTGGTACCCCGATAACTATCTGCGTGTCCTGAACCTGAAGGGCAGCGGCACCAACTACCACTTCCTGCTGGCTTACTGGAACTCCATTAAGGTTTCTGTGTCCGCTACCGCTGTGGCAGTTTCCTCTGCTTGCCTGGCTGGCTATGCTTTCGCAAAGCTGAAGTTCAAGGGCAGCAATGTTCTGTTCATGCTGTACCTGTCCCAGATGATGATCCCCTCTCAGCTGACCATCATCCCCCGGTTCGTTA
>CAZGTR010000051.1:0-7894 GCA_964528715.1 uncultured Oscillospiraceae bacterium
CCCTTGGAGCGCTGGAGGGTGATCAGCTTGGTCTTTTCATTGATCGCGGCGCGGATCCCCTCATAGTCAAAGGTGCCGTTTTCCAGCAGGTCCACCTGGCGATAGGTGACACCATACTCTGCCAGAGAGCAGGGACTGGGACGAATGCCGATGACCTCCTGCAAAGTGTCGTAGGGCAGACCGACCGGGGAGAGTAGCTCGTCTCCGGGGAGCAGGTTGGCGCTGAGGGCCACGGTCAGAGCGTGGGTGCCACAGGTGATCTGGGGCCGCACAAGAGCTGTCTCTGTGTGGAATACATCGGCGTAGACTCGCTCCAAAGTGTCCCGGCCCATGTCGTCATAGCCGTAGCCGCTGGATGTAGCGAAGCAGGCGGCGCTGACATGGTTTTTCTGCATGGCAGATAGAACCTTTGCCTGGTTGTATTCCGCTACCTTGTCGATGGTATCAAAACGCTCCTTCAGCTTTTCAATGGCAGCCTCACCATACTGGTACACAGCGGGGGAAATGCCCATGCTGGAATAAAGCTCAAGTAATTGTTCCATTTTCAATCCTCTTTCTTTACATTGTTCAAAATTTTGTCCGCCAGATCGTTTAGCGCTTCCGGGCGGGAAATGATCAGACCTGCCTCGGCCTCGCCCAAAATCAGCAAGGTGTCTCCGGGCTTAATACCGAACATCTCTCTTGCCTCCTTGGGAATGACAATCTGACCACGGTCGCCCACCTTGGCGGTGCCAAGGACACGCCGGGCGTTGGATTTGCCTAAAATGTGTTTACCACCAGCCATGGCAGTCTCCTTTCACACTTTTCATACTTTTCATACCTGCATGATTATAACGATTTCCGCCCCGGTTGTCAATACCGGGGCGGAAAAAGCTGTAAGTTTTAGTCGTTTCTTCTGCGATTATTACCACCAAAGAGAACGATCAGCCGCAGCAGCTGGGCCAGTGCCACCGCCAAAGCGGCTACATAGGTCATGGCAGCGGCAGTGAGGGTCTTCCGAGCACCTCGCTGTTCTTCTTCGGTGAGAAGGTCAGTGTCCCGGATGGCGTTCATGGCCCGGCGGCTGGCGTTGAATTCCACCGGCAATGTCACCAGCTGGAACAGGGCGGACAGGCCAAAGCAGGCAATGCCGGCGTACACAAAGCTGTAAGACACGGCCTCACCGAAGCTCAGCACCAGACCGATCAGGATCAGGGGCATTGCCAGATTTGAGCCGATGTTAGTCACCGGGATGATGGCGGAGCGGAGCTTGATGGGGGCGTAATGCTGTGCATACTGTACCGCATGGCCCGCTTCGTGGCAGGCCACACCAATTGCGGCTACGGAAGTAGAGTTGTAAACGCTGTCGGACAGCCGGATCACATTGGCCTTGGGGTCGTAGTGGTCGGTCAAATTGCCGCTGACCCGCTGGATCTGCACACCGGTGACGCCGTTGGCAGTCAAGACTCGTTGAGCCGCCTGGGCACCGGTGAGATGGCGGGTGGAATAGACCTTGGAATAACGCTTGAAAGTGGCGTTGACATTGCTGCTTGCGATCATAGCGAAGATCACACAGGGCAGCACCAAAACCACATAGGTCCAGTCGAAACCGTAAAAATAGGGCATGGTATCCTCCTTAAACTTCGTCGGGCTCCATGGCATCGTGGAGCATATCGGTGATGGCACCCCGGAAAATGGAATAGGCCTGGCTATGCAGGGTGTTCAGGGCCCCGGTGGATAAATTCACCGGCAGCTGACCGGGCAGGAATAGATCCTGGTCGAAGATGAACTTGACCTCCGGGTCGTTTTGTCCGCCCCGCTTGACCATGCCGGGGCCGGCATGGATCTTCACTCGGCAACCACCACGAATCGCCAATTCTGTATCCACGGAGCTGCGGGTGGTGGCGTTCTCGTTCACATCATCCTCGCTCAAAATGCCTAAGTAGCAAGGGCTGAGCAGCTGTGCGAAAGGTGTCTGCTCCAGCTCCAGATCTTTCCGGGAGAAGAAATTCAGATATCGCAGGCCGATGCGCTCAAAATAGGCGGGCTGATAGACTTGGATGAAGGCCGCCAGAGGGCCGTCCAGTTTGGCGGCAAAATCCTCCCAGCGGGTGTAGCGGTTGCAGGCCAGGGAGATGAATTTGCTGGTCAAATTGATCCGCCACACGCCGTCCGCCGAAACAAACTGGTGATTGACGGAAGCGGGCTGCTTTTCAAAGGACAAATTCCCCGGAGTGCCCACCAGCTTGGGTGGGGGGGCCTCCTGCTGGGCAGAATATTGGGGAAAGAAAGCCCGGACGGCTTCTTGAAATTCCACCGGCGGCTTGGCAGCGATGGCCAAGATCTCCGGGAAGCGCAGCTGGCAGATCACTTCGCCTAGCTGGTTTTTATGATAAATGCACCGTTGCTCATGAGAAAACATACGGATCCCTCGTTTCTTTATTCAGTATGATTATTATATCCGCACTTTGGAAAAAAGGCAAGGCGTGTTGGGGCCTGCTAACTGGAAAAATATGTAAAGATTTTGTCAATTTTCGGAGAGAATGCGGTTAAGTGTATTCAATACCCGCTTTTTATCTGCGGACCACAGGGGAGCAATGAGATCTTTCTTGGCACCGTCGCCGGTGATCCGATGCACCACCACGTGGGGCGGAACCAGCGCAAGGCAGTCTTTCAGAATACTGCCGTATTCCTCCAGCGTCAGACAAGCAAATCCCCCCTTGGCATATTCCTGTTCCAGCTCTGTGCCCCGAAGTACGTGGAGCAGGTGAAACTTGACACCATCTGTTCCGGCGTCCATGACGGCTTTTGTGGTTTCGAGCATCATTTCCCGGGTCTCACCGGGGAGCCCCAAAATGATGTGGGTCACAACTTCCAGCCTAGCCGCTTTCAGCTGCCGGACGGCTTCAAAATAAACGGCACTGTCATACCCCCGATGGAAGCCACGTGCGGTTTTGTCATGGATGGTTTGCAGGCCCAACTCCACGGAAATGGGCTTGATATCGTTCAGCCGTTCCAAAAGTGCGATGACATCTGCGCCCAGACAGTCAGGTCGGGTACCGATGGCAAGGCCAACAATATCCTCTGGCTCCATAGCCTGGGTGTAAAGTGCTTCCAGGTGGGTAATGGGACCGTAGGTGTTGGTAAAGGACTGAAAATAGGCGATGAATTTTCCGTTTTTGTTTTTGCTTCGCACCCGAGCCTTGGCCTGTTCCAGCTGGACGGCAATGCTACCGCAAGATCCTTGGGCAAAGGTGCCGGAACCATCCCCGGAACAGAAGGCACAGCCGCCGGTGCCGACGGTTCCATCCCGGTTTGGACAGGTAAAGCCTGCGTCGATGGCCAGCTTATAGACCTTGCAGCCGTATTTTTGCCGATAGTGGTCAGAAAGTGTCAAATACGTCATAAAGTGCGAGCCCTTTCCTGGTGTTATTCTTCACACCATTATACGAAACCAATGGAAAAATACAAGATGGGGCTTGAAAAAATTTGCGCCCGTAGTACAATAAGGACGCAGTTTGAATGGTCATTAGCAGAGCTATGCTTGTACTTGCTGCAAAACACTACAATTAAGATACACAGAGGCTGTGCGTTCGTAACGACCTTTCGGTCAGGCGCACGGCTAAACAAGGGAACGGGGTGAAAGTCCCCACATCGAACCGATGCTGTAAGCGTTTAGGAGCATATCCGTTGGCGAAAGCCAGTCATTGGGGAAACCTGAGAAGGCAGGATATGGTCTGCTTGAGACGCAAGCCAGAAGACCTACTGTGTAGCAGAGATATTTTCGAAAACGGTTACGGAGATATTGCGCCAATGGGGCGATATCATTCGTAGCCGTTTTTTGCTGTCTAGATCTGTAAAAATGGAGGTATAAAATGAAAAAGAGAACATGGTATAACCTGATCATGGTGGCGATCATTGTTGCCATTATGGCAGGGGGCGTTCTGGGAGTCGGTCACATCCGGGGCTGGTTCGATCAGGCGGATGGTTCACCTATGCTGTCGGATATCGTGGGCGTGGTGCGCATGGAGCGCAGCGGCGTCAACTACACGGTGGAAAAAAGCACGGTGTTGCGAGTGGGGGATATTATCTCCACGCAGGTGGGAGCCACGGTGAACATCACGGTGGGAAACAGCTGCGTCACATTGGGTGGCGACGCAGAAGTCGTCGTGGAGGAATTGACGGAGCCACAGTTGCGGCTGACTGCAGGGGAAGTGTTTGTGGACGCCTGGGATCAGGTACGGATCACCTTTGAAGCGGATAACGGTACCGTATCCGTGGCAGCGGCGGATGCAACCATGAGTATCAGCTACCGTCAGGGGGCGCAGACGGTGCGGGTATTCCGTGGCACGGTGGAAAATATTGCTGCCGGACAGGAAAAGGAGTATGTGGGGGAAACGACCACTGTCTCAAAAATTCAGTTGGAGAGTCTTAATAGCTTTGATCTGGCTCAGATCAGAAAAGCAAATCAGAGTGTGAGTTTGTGCGTGACCAATCAGGAATTGGACGAGCTGGAGGAGAAGCGTCGCCAGGAGCTGGAAGATATGATCAACGATGCCACAGAGCCTGCTCATGTCCATGAATTTGCAGTGACGGTCGTATCTCCGACTTGTACAGAAACCGGCTATACTGAGTATCGATGTGCCTGCGGCGAATGCTACCGTCAGGACGAGGTAGCGGCATTGGGACATCGTTTTGGTGCGTGGGAAACGGTGAAAGCAGCTACGACCACGGAAAATGGTCGCCAGGTTCGCAAATGCGCTGATTGTGATATCCAGGAGGAACGTGACACGGAGAAGCTCACGCCTGGGCACATCCACAGTTATACGGAGCAGGTGGTTGCGCCCACCTGTACGGAAAAAGGCTATACGGTCCATACCTGTACTTGCGGTGACAGCTACCGGGACAATGAGACCCCTAAGACTGACCATCAATACAGAACGCAAGTGATCTTGCCAACTTGCACGGCGCAGGGCTATACCTTGCATACTTGTGCTTGCGGGGACAGCTATATTGACAATGTGAAAGCTGCCACCGGTCACGACTTCGGAGACTGGAAAGTGATCGAGGAGGCAACGGAAACCCAGGAGGGCACCAAAGAACGCATTTGTGCAGGCTGTGGTGAAAAGGAAACGGCTGTCATCCCCAAAACCGAGCAGGATAAATATGTATATATCACCATCCGGTGTGATACCATTTTGGATAATATTGCAGATCTGACCCCTGGAAAGGCGGAATTTGTTCCTGCCAATGGTGTGATATTGCCGTCCGTGAAGGTCAGCTTCAGTGAAGATGAAACGGTTTTTGATGTACTGAAGCGGATATGCGAGAAAATGGATATTCAAATGGAATACAGCTGGTCGCCCATGTACAACTCGTACTACATCGAAGGTATCAACAATCTGTATGAGTTCGATTGCGGTAGCCAATCTGGCTGGATGTACAAGGTCAACGGATGGTTCCCCAATTATGGTGTATCTGCGTATAAGTTGAGTCAGGGCGATCAGATCGTGTTTGCCTATACCTGTAAGGGCCTGGGCACCGATGTGGGCGCACCGGAATGGGAGGGCTAAAGAAAAAGCCTATTTGTGATTTTATCACAGAAGTTTTTTAGGAAATGGGGTATGATATGGGTACAAAAGATAAGGAGGACAAGAAAATGTCTGTTATGAAAATCACTTCTGAAAATTTTGAGCAAGAGGTCCTGAAAAGCGATAAAATCGTCCTGCTGGACTTCTTTGCCACTTGGTGCGGCCCCTGCCGGATGGTGGGCCCCATCATTGAGCAGATCGCTGCGGAAAATGCCGATATCAAGGTGGGCAAGGTCGATGTGGATCAGGATGGTGATCTGGCGGCCCAGTTCCAGATCTTCAGTATCCCGACCCTCATCGTCATGAAGAATGGTCAGGTGGTGCAAAAGGCCGCCGGTGCCAGAAGCAAGGAAGAAATTCTTTCAATGATTCTCTAAAAACCATCCCCAATGTGAATAAAGTGCCCACTGTCAAGTAAACAGTGGGCACTTACTATTAGGTTGCTTATTTTTCAGTTGTTCAGGAAGCGGGAGAGGAATTCCTTGGTGCGGGGCATTTGGGGAGCGCCGAAGATCTGCTCCGGAGTGCCCTCCTCGTGGATGTAACCGTTGTCCATGAAAATGACACGGTTGGACACATCCCGGGCGAAGGCCATTTCGTGGGTGACCACGATCATGGTCATGCCGCTTTTGGCCAGATCCCGCATGACTTCCAGCACGCCGCCCACCATTTCGGGATCAAGGGCTGAAGTAGGCTCGTCAAACAGGATCACTTCCGGCTGCATACACAGGCTCCGGGCGATGGCGACACGCTGCTTCTGGCCGCCGGAGAGCTGTGCAGGCCGGGCGTTGATGAAGGCTGCCATACCCACCTTGGAAAGCTGCTCCAGGGCAAAAGCCTTGGCTTCCGCCTTCTCCTTTTTCAGAACTGTTACCTGGGGGTTGATACAGTTATCCAGAACGGTCATGTTGTTGAATAGGTTGAACTGTTGGAACACCATGCCCACCTTTGCCCGGTAATCAGAGACTTTCATTTCGTGCTTCAAAATGTCCTTGCCGTGGTAGAGAATGGCACCGGAGGTGGGCGTCTCCAGGAGGTTGACACAGCGCAGCATGGTGCTCTTACCAGAGCCGGAGGAGCCAATGATACTGACCACTTCACCCTTGCTGATTTTTAGATCGATGTCCCGCAGGACGATGTGGTCACCGAAGGTCTTGCCCAGGTGGCGTAATTCAATGATCGGTTCCATCTGCTACCTCCTTGGTGATGTGGATCTCTGCGTTGGGGTCGGACTGGGAGCCGCAGACCACATAGTTCTCGCTGCCGTTCAGCTTCTTCTCAACCAGACGCAACAGCCGGGTGATGGAGAAGGTCAGAATGAAGTACAGCACGCAAACCACTGCGTAAGTGGGGAAAATTAGGAAATTCATGTGATATACGGTACCGGCGTAGTAGTAAAGCTCGGTGACGCCGATGACGTTCAACACGGAAGTATCCTTGATATTGATGACAAACTCGTTGCTGACAGAGGGGAGAATGTTGCGCAATACCTGGGGGATGATCACATGGACCATGGCCTGACTGTGGGTCATGCCAACGGAGTAGGCACCCTCCAGCTGCCCCTTGTCGATGGAGAGGATACCGCCACGGACGATCTCTGCCATGTAAGCGCCGGTGTTAATGGAAACGATGAAAATACCGGCGGGGATCAAGGGCAGGGTAGCGCCGTCATTCATAAAGGCGTAGCCCCAGTAGATGACCATGGCCTGGACCATCATGGGGGTGCCACGGAACACTTCCACATAACAGCTGATAATGCCGTTGACGATCTTATGCAGGATCCGCAGGGGTGCTTTCCGGGAGAAGGGGGTGGTGCGGATGATACCAGTGAGTAGACCGATTAGAAGGCCTGCCACGGTACCGGTCAGGGCGATGAGCATGGTATAGCCGATACCCTGGAGAAGCTGGGGATAATACTTGGTCAGAATATCCCAAATGTCAATGAAAAATTCGCTCATGTTTTGTTACGCTGCTTTCTTAATGATAATGACCAGATTGGAAGTCCAGTAGCAATCGGAGAAATCGATCTGCTGCTTCCGCTCGGCGGTGGGGCTCATACCGGCGACAATACCGTCCACATTGCCGGACTGAACGGCGGGGATCAGGGAGTCCCACTCATAAGCGTAAATCTCCAGGCTCATGCCCAGCTCTGCGGCGATATAGGCGGCAACCTGAACGTCATAGCCATTGGCATAGCCGGCGGCATTGGCGATCTTGATGGCACCATTGGCATCGGTGGTCTGGGTCCAGTTGTAGGGCTGGTAGTTGCACTCCATGGCGATCTTCAAGGTGCCGTTGGAGGTGGAGGTGTTGGTGCTCTGCAG
>CAZGTR010000052.1:0-7878 GCA_964528715.1 uncultured Oscillospiraceae bacterium
ATTTTACAATTCAAAATATTCCGCCAGGAATTTCGCCACGCCGTCCTGATCGCTGGGGTATTCCGACAGGCGCAGCTCACCGGTTTTCAGCTCCGGCCGGGCGTTTTTCATCAGCACGCCGACCCCTGCCTCCTGGAGCATCCCAATGTCCCCCAGATCATCACCGAAGGCCAGCACATCGGAAAGGTCACCGCCCACCAGCTCCATGAGCTTGCGGTTTCCCGCTGCCTTGTCCACGCCCTTGCGGTTGTACCGGCGCAGATGGCTGCCCAAATAGGTGGTAAAAGCCAGATCATGCTTCTGGGCGATGGACAGCGCCACCTCGTCATCCTCCACTCCGGTGACGATCTTCAAGGCCGGGTACGGAAACACGTTTTCCGCAAAATCAAAGGGCTTGCATTTCTGCCCGGTGTACAGTCCCTTGTGGCTGTACAGGCCATCCTCCGCCTGGACGCAGATATTTTCCGTCACCTTCAGCAGCGCTTTTACAATGTCCAGCGTCTCGGCATGGCTGATCTCCGCTTTGAAGATCGTCTCCTCCCAGGCATTTACAATGTGGGAGCCGCCGTTGAAAATGCCATAGTCCGGCTGCAAAATGTCGAAATATGTCTGGGAATAGTTCTTGGACCGGGCGCTGTTGATCACCGTCTTGTGGCCCACGGCCTGGAGCTTTTTCAGCACCGACAGGGTGTAGGGCGTCACCTGAGATTGCTTGTTCAGCAGCGTATCATCCAAATCGAAAATGATGTATTTCATAATGATCCTCTCTGTAAAAGCGGCCCGCACCATTGGGAGCGGGCCGGATATTTATTTTTTCTCCTTGATCTGAGCCTGCAAATGCATACTCAGCACCGCAAGGGAAGTTGCCATGTTCTCATACTGCACCAAGATCCCCTCCGGCACATCCAGATGGGAGGTGGCAAAGGACCACACCGCCTTGATGCCGCAATCGATCAGCTGGTCGCAGACCTCCTGGGCGCACCGGGCCGGCACGGTGATGATACCCATGAGCACCTTATTTTCCTTGCAGAAATCCGCCAGACGATCCATGGCGTAGATGGGCGTGCCCTCCTCCGTATGATCACAGGTGGGGTTGATATCAAAAGCCGCCAGGATGTTCAGGCCATAAGCCTCGAAACCGCCATAGCCGCACAGAGCCTGCCCCAGCTTGCCCGCACCGATCAAAACTGCGTCGGTGGTGTTATCGTAGCCCAAAAACTGCTCAATATCGTCGATGAGCCCTTCCCGCAGGTAGCCGATCTTGGGCCGTCCGCCATCGGAGACCATGGCCAGATCCTTACGCACCTGCACCTCGCCCATTCCCAAAGCAGCCGCCAGAGCCGTTGCGGAAATATAAGGAGAAGGGCTGTCCTTGATACTTTTCAGGTATGCCAAATATCCCGGCAACCGTTTGAGCACAGATTTTGAGATTTCCTTTCTTGTCATACTTTATCCTCCGTCAATCGATATTCTTTATATCGATATACTTTTTTATCGATTATAACAGAGCTTTTCCTGTTTTGCAAGAATTATTTATGCACAGCTGGTCTGGCGTAGCAGCTCCTTTCGCAAACGTAGCATGATACGCTTTTCCAGCCTCGAAATATAAGACTGGGAGATACCCATACGTTGGGCCACCTCTTTCTGGGTCAGTTCCTTGGCGCCGCACAGGCCATAACGCAGAGACATGATCTCCCGCTCCCGCTCCGGAAGCTCCTGCAACGCCTGGCGCAGGACACAAAGGTCCACATCATCCTCCAGCGGTCGAGAAATCTGGTCCTCCTCGGTGCCCAAAATATCCGACAGCAGCAGCTCATTTCCATCGTAGTCCATATTGATCGGCTCGTCCAGAGAGACCTCAGCCTTTTGGTTGGCTGTTTTTCGGATGTACATGAGAATTTCATTTTCAATGCACCGGGAGGCGTAAGTCGCCAGCTTGATATTCCGCTCCCGGCGGTAGGTATTGATAGCCTTGATCAGCCCAATGGTGCCAATGGAGATCAGATCTTCCAGATCGATCCCGGTATTTTCAAATCTTCTGGCAATATACACCACAAGTCGCAGATTGTGCTCAATAAGCGTCTGCTTTGCCCACTCCTCGCCATTGGACAACCCATCCAGTGCATTCATTTCCTGCTGACCCTTTAGGGGCGGTGGCAAGATATCGCTTCCACCAATGTAATAAATCTGATCTTTCGGTATCAGCCCCAGTTTTTTCAGAAATGCCCACAGTTTTTCCATTCAGATCCCTCCTGCCAATGCCTGATATCCATCCTCTGTGCCGATGGGACCCGGCGCAAAGGCCACCAACGGGCTTACGATTTTTCCATCCACCTTTACTTGTTCCATCCGAAGTCCCAGTAGCAGTCCGCCGGGCTGCCCCACAGCCCGGTATGGGATCAGCCGCACCCCCTGCAAAGTACCACTGGTCAGCGTTCCCACAGGATCTTGAAGCTCCCGGGGCGTCAATCCCATTTTTTTGCCCACCTGTTCTCCCAAAACCAGGACCGTCTGCCCGGACACCGGATCCCGCAGGGTATTGCCTGTATCCCGCAGCGCCAAAAGATCCAGCGTTTTTCCCTGCCATTGAAGCTCCACTGTGCAGTATTTCTGCGCCCCCAACGGTGCGCTTAGGCCCAGGCGGCACAACACAGCCACCCCAGCTGCCGCCATGATCAGTGCAAAAAAGCTTCCTTTTCCCAATCCCAACGCCACACCACCCAGTGCCATCGTCAGCAGCACAAAGATCAGTCCCCGGCGCAGGGCACCGGCATTGCATCCAAAGGCCAGCACAGACATCCCGGCAAGGCTCACCAGCCGCCAGAATAAATTCCCCAGAAAAGAAAACCCCGGCACCATGCAAGCAGCCCCATATACGCCCCCTACCGCGGCCGCCAAAATCGTCCGTCTCCATCCCGGTGGATAGCCAGTAAGACGGTTGGCAGCCAGAAGTAGCAGTCCGTCCACCAGAAAATTCAGCAGCAATGTCAGATCCAGGTATACCGTCATCTGTGTTCACCCCCTATGAGGATGGTACCAGTATACCGCCGGTGGGCAAAAAAGTTCGTCGGTTTTCCGGATTTCTCCGGCGACAAATGCCCCCTGTCCGTCCCCCATTCTCCCCCAGGGGGAACAGATCAGCAAAAAAACGGCAGCCGAAACCATCGGCTGCCGCTGCAATGTGTCGTTTTTTTATTGGGGTCGCTCCACGGTGCGGATGTTTTTTTCCGCTTTATGCCGGGGCACCATGATCTCATGCCCACAGCCCATGCACCGCAGGCGGAAATCAGCGCCGGTGCGCAACACAAGCCACCGCTTTTCCCCGCAGGGATGTGTCTTTTTCATCACCAGAATGTCATTCAGCTGAATATCCATACCATTCTCACTTTCCCTTGATTGCTTCCCAATACTGCTTCGCCGCCTGCTCCAGCTTATTGGGGCCGTAGTCATAATAGGTCTTGCCCACAAGATCATCCGGCAGATACTGCTGCTGCACCCAATGATTGGGGAAATCGTGGGGGTATTGATATCCCTGCTCCCGCTCCATGGTGTGGGTGTCGGCGTGGACATTCTGCAAGTGCCGTGGGAATCCCCGGCCCAAGCCGTTTCGCACATCCGCCAGGGCCAGCTCCAGAGCGATGTGCCCGGAATTGGACTTGGGAGATGTTGCCATTAGGATCGCCGCATCTCCCAGAGGGATCCTTGCTTCCGGCATTCCCAGCATCAACGCCATATCCACGCAGGATTTGACGATGGGGATGATCTGGGGATATGCCAGGCCCACATCCTCGCTGGCAATGACCATCAGCCGGCGGCAGGCAGACTGCATCTGCCCCGCTTCCAGAAGTCGGGCCAGATAATGGCAGGCCGCATCCGGATCCGAGCCACGGATGGATTTTTGCATAGCAGAAAGCAGGTCATAGTAATTATCCCCATCCCGGTCGGCCCGGAGTGCACTTTTCTGGGTGACGGCCTTAGCGTCCTCCAACGTCAGCTTCAGCACGTTCCCCACCGGTTGCCCGGCAGAGAACAAAACTTCCACGCTGTTCATGGCTTTGCGGATATCTCCGCCACAGGCTCCGGCAATGTATTCCAGTGCCCCATCCTCCGGCTCCGCTTTCAAATTCGTCCGCTCCTCCAGATAGGCCACCGCACGACGGATAGCCTGCAACGCCGCCTTTGCATCGATCTGCTTGAACTCAAATATGGTGGAGCGGCTCAAAATGGCGTTAAACACATAGAAATAGGGATTTTCCGTGGTGGAAGCGATCAGAGTGATCTTGCCGTTTTCGATGTATTCCAGCAGCGATTGCTGCTGCTTTTTGTTGAAGGACTGGATCTCGTCCAGATACAGCAAAATGCCGTTGGGGGCCAGAAAGGTATCCAGCTGAGCGGTGATCTCCTTGATATCCGCCGTGGAAGCCGTGGTGGCATTGAGCTTATACAGCGTGCGGTTGGTTTTTTTCGCAATGATATTGGCAACAGTGGTCTTTCCCGTACCACTGGGGCCATAGAATATCATATTGGGGATGTTTCCACTGTCGATGAGACGGCGCAGGATCGCACCTTCCCCCAGAATATGCGCCTGCCCATAGACCTCATCCAGGCTTTGAGGCCGCAACAGATCTGCAAGTGGCTGATACATAGGCCGCTCCTTTCCGCAGTTTTCTTTCAGTATAGCACATTATGCTAAAAAATGCACTACCTATTTTTCATATTTTCGAATTTTTGTTTTATAAAAGCGCACCCACTTCCGCAGGTGCGCTTGTTATGTAGGGTCACAGCCAGCTGGTGATGAAGATCTCCAGACCAATAAAGATCAAGATGGCACCACCAACGATCCCAGCCTTGCCGGACAGGTGGTTGCCCGCCTTTTTCCCGATGACCACACCGCCAAAGCAAAGGACAAAGGTCACGGCAGCGATGATCAGTCCGGCGATCAATGCCATGTGCAGAGGATACTCTGCAATGGTAAAGCCCACGGACAACGCATCGATGGAAGTTGCCACGCCCTGCACCAGCAGGGCCGTCAGACCCACTGCAACCGGCTCCACTTCGCTTTCTTTATTTTGAATGCCCTCGATAAGCATTTTCCCGCCGATGTAGCCCAGCAGCGCCAGTGCGATCCAGGGGATGAGCTTCTCAAAAGCACGGAAATACTGCACGATGGTGTGGACACAGACCCAGCCGATCATGGGCATGGCGAACTGGAACAGGGCGAAGATCCCAGCCACGGCGCACATTTTTCCCCGCTTCATGTTGGGCTCCCGGATGCCGTTGGCCATGGACACGGAAAAGGCATCCATCGCCAATCCCACGCCCAGCATCACGCTGTTGAAAATAAACACAAAATCCATTCTTTCTTTTTCCTCCAATAAAAAATACTCAAGCAGGCGCAAGGCCATACCTGAGCATCAAAGAGTATACTGCGCCCATGTATCGCCTATTGCAGACATACATGAGTCTCGCAAATGAAAGCAAGCCAGGCAAAGCTGCCAGTATGTTGACTTGCTGCGCATGAACTGCGCCTGCTACTCCCTCATTCGGATAGAGTATAACACACGCCACAGCTTTTGTCAATTTCTCTCCGGTTTTTATTTACATTTCCGGGACAATATTGTATAATAAAGGCGAAAAAGCTAGTATCCACGGTTTCGCAACCACCGCCGCAGGCTGTTTTTCAGCTTTGTCAGACCACACACGGCTGCCGTCAGCAATAGCAGAAGGTTCGCCATATTTCCTCCCCCCTTATCTTATGATATGCAGCCAGAAAGGAAACGCCATGAAAGTTGTCGTCAGCGCCTGTCTACTGGGCGAAAACTGTAAATACAACGGTGGAAACAACCACAGCCCCAAGCTCTGCGCCCTGCTGGAGGGGAAAGAATATATCCCCGTCTGCCCGGAGACCCTGGCGGGCCTGGGCATTCCCAGAACGCCCATTGAGATCGTCAACGGCACCGTTTACGACCGGGACGGCAACTGTGTGGACGCCCAGCTTCGAGCTGCCGTGGCGCAGATCCTCTCCCAGCTGGAAGGCGAGCAGATCGAATACGCCGTGCTCAAATCCCGCAGCCCCACTTGTGGGGTCAAGCAGGTCTACGACGGCACCTTTTCCGGCAAGCTGGTGGACGGCATGGGCATTCTTGCCCATGCATTGCAGGATGCCGGGTATTGTGTTATCGATTCCGAGGATCTGTAAGTGCAAAAAATATTGCAAATTTTCTGGAAATATGTTATCATCCATTAAAAAGGAGTGATGCTTTATGGCAGCAAGTTTAGAGGGTAAATTGGTCGTGGGTATTTCCTCCCGGGCCCTGTTTGATCTGGAGTACGAAAACACCATTTACGAGGAGCAGGGGCTCCAGGCCTATCTGGAGTATCAGCGTGCCCATGAGCAGGACATTCTGAAGCCCGGCACCGCATTTCCTCTGATCAAGGCATTGCACAAGCTGAATGTAGGCGACGAACAGCTGGTGGAGATCATCATTATGAGTAAAAACAGCGCTGATAGCAGTCTGCGCATTTTTAACTCCATCGAGCACTACGGGCTGGATATCAGCCGTGCAGCGCTGGTGGGAGGCAATAAGATCGCTCCCTACCTCAATGCGTTCCACACAGGCCTGTTTCTGTCCGCCAACGAGGAGGATGTGCAGGAGGCCATCAACGCCGGTGTCGCCGCCGGTCTGATCTGCTCCCACTCGGATCTGGACATTCATCCGGATGAGGAGATCGATCAGATCCGCATTGCATTCGACGGTGACGCTGTGATCTTCTCCGACGAGTCCGAGAAGATCTACAAGGCCGAGGGCCTTGCCGCCTTTGAAGAACACGAGCGGCTCAACGCCCGCAAGCCGCTACCGGAGGGTCCCTTTGCCAAGCTGCTGGAAACCATTTCCAAGGTCCAGCGGCAGTTCCCCACGGATAATATGCCCATCCGCACTGCACTGGTCACCGCCCGGAACGCCCCCGCCCACGAGCGGGTCATTCGGACGCTGATGGCCTGGGATGTCCGGATCGATGAGGCATTCTTCCTGGGTGGCGTGCGCAAAAGCGACTTTCTGAAAGCCTTTGGCGCCCATATCTTCTTCGACGACCAGGCAGTCCATACGGAACCCGCCTCCAAGCTGGTCCCCGCCGCCCGGGTGCCTTATAAAACAGAATAAACACCAAGCCCTTGCCGCTGAAACGGCAAGGGCTTGCGATTTTCCTGCTGTTCAAAAGCAAATAGAAATGACCCCTGGCTGTACATCCTTCCGATTACAACAACCAGGGGTCATTTCTGTTCACTCTTGGTATCTAGCATCCTTGGTTAACCTCTCTTTCTGCGGATTGGCGCATCCTTCCGATCATTTGAAATCCATTTCGAATCACTGCACTTTTTCATTCTCTAAGCGAGATCCACTTTTGTGTCGAAATCTTTCCCGGGTCTGGGAAGCGCGCCTCTATGTTGCAAGATCTTTCGGCGTGTGCGGCGAACCAGCGTCCCTTGAATTGATCAAAATTTTCGTTACTGAACTCTATCTCGATATTCGATTCAAAATACACTTGGTTACGGTTCTTCTTACATTTTCAGACTTTCCACACATCTAACATTTGCTGTTCGACGCATTCTATGAGCAACGCCTCGATCCTGCCTGGATCACTTTTTGTTCTTCCCTCCTTGCACCTATATAGTAGCACCGGAGGATCCCTTTTTCAAGACACAATGATGTACAAATTGTCCGCTCTTTCTTCGTATATTTCGCAGATTTCCAGTTATTTTTCAACTTTCCGATTGACTTTTTATCTCTCTATATGGTAGAATAGTTTTGTTAAGCGCACCATTTGTGCGCTCTTTTTCTGCAAAAAATGAGCCTGCCCCAAAGGGCAGGCTCATTC
>CAZGTR010000053.1:0-7872 GCA_964528715.1 uncultured Oscillospiraceae bacterium
CCCCGGATCGACATCAAGCCCAACCCCCTGTATGAAGACTCCGAGATCGCTTATCTGAAGGGCCACTATTACGGCGGCATCAAGAAGTATCAGTGGACCACCATTCCCCTGGCGCTCCACGGCGTGGTGTACCGCAAGGACGGCTCTCTGGTCACCGTCACCATCGGTGAGGATGAGAACGATCCCATCCTGATGATCTCCGACCTGCTGATTCACCTGGCAGGCGACCAGATGCAGAAGACCGCCGCCAAGGTCATTGAAGGCGAGCAGCTGAATGTAATCTTGGGCACCGAGCCTCTGGAGGGCGAGGGCAGCGATATGGTCAAGCTGCACATTATGAAGCTGCTGAACGAGAAGTACGGCCTGATTGAAGAGGACTTCCTCTCCGCCGAGCTGACTCTGGTCCCCGCCGGCAAAGCCCGGGATGTGGGTCTGGACCGCAGCCTCATCGCTGCCTATGGTCACGACGACCGGGTCTGCTCCTACGCAGAGCTGCACGCCCTGTTCAGTATCGAGAACCCCAAAAAGACCGCTGTCTGCATTCTGGCCGACAAGGAAGAGATCGGTTCCGTGGGCATTTCCGGTATGCAGAGCCACTATTTTGAGCATTTCATCGGCAATCTGTGCGACGCACAGGGCGTGAAGCTGGAAAACTGCTTTGCAAATTCCTTCTGCCTGTCCGCCGATGTGTCCAATGCGTTCGACCCCAACTGGCCCGAGACCTGTGACCGCCGAAACAACTCCAAGCTGAACTACGGCGTTGCCATCTGCAAGTACACCGGCTCCCGGGGCAAGGGTGGCGCCAGCGACGCTTCCGCCGAGGCCATGGGCCACATCCGCTCCACCTTCCAGGCGGCCGATGTGATCTGGCAGATCGCCACTCTGGGCAAGGTGGATCAGGGCGGCGGCGGCACCGTGGCAGCCTACATGGCCAACCGGAACATTGTCACCGTGGACGCAGGCGTTCCCGTTTTGAGTATGCACGCTCCAATGGAGCTGGTGTCCAAGCTGGATTGCTACGAGACCATGCTGGCCTGCAAGGCCATCTACCTGGCATAATGAAATAATAATGGGTGCGCTGCAATGCTTGCAACGCACCCATTCATTCTACTATCAGCCATTCGAGGCAACAAATACAATTTCTTTTCCGGTCCAGAAATTCGGTGTAAAATGAATTTCGAGATCTTTCCAATTCTCCGGGACTTCGTAACCAATAACACCATTAACCTTTTTCCCTGGTGCAATGGTTGCATCCAGTTGATTCTTATTGCCCTTTTCCAGTAATGCCGACAGGCTGTAAGAACACGCATAATCATCGCAATAGGCATCAAAGCTAAGCATCGAAGAAACTGCGATTTCCTCATCAGAATTGTTCACGATTTCAAACTCGCACAGCACAAAAATATTCCCATCACTAGGCTTGTTAAAGTCAGAGCCCTCACTTTCTGTAACATTCACCAATGCAACCGTAACGCCTTTCAGTTCTGCAAATTCTCCTACATGAAAAACATTTTTAGCTTCTTCGTTATTCCCAGAGCTGGCAGTAGTATTTGATTGATTTGGCAGCGAGCCCTCTACCTTTTTGGGTTCATCATCGCTTCCCATTGCTCCAATAATAGCAATCAGCACGACGAATACTAACAGCCCAATCAACACAGGATGACTATTCTTATTCTTTGCACCACAATGCGGGCAGCTTTTAGCACTTTTTGCAATCTCCGTACCACAAGACTTACACTTGACCATTTTGCTTTTTTCCATTTGATATCCCTCTCTTTTAATTATTTGGAACTTCCTCTCCATAAAAAGCGTTTCTCCAGGAAGTCCAATATTAAAATACCATAGTATTTCTAAAAAGTCAAATAATTGTTGACAATAGTATTGTAATATTTGACTTTAGGAGGCAACTATGCTGGGACAAAGAATATGCCAAATGCGAACAGCGTTAGGCTGGAGCCAGGTGGATATGGCAAAAAAATTGGGCATTGCAAAACAAACCATTTCGAACTGGGAAAACGACAATATTCAGCCATCAATTGAAATGTTGATTCGAGTTGCAAAAGTATTAAATGTATCTACGGATTACTTACTTGGTATGGACGATAATCTCCGTTTAGATGTTCAGGGACTATCGCCAGAAGTAGTTGCCCATCTGAGTTTACTGATAAGTGACTACCGCAACATGAATTAACCATAATTATTACCAGCTCTCATCGCTACTTGCTGAGTCCTGCCGCATTTTGCGGCAGGACATTTTCAATTTGTAAAGGAACGCCCCGCCGAAACGCCCGTTGACCTCTTTGTCACCGCTATCGGACTGCCTCCGTTACATAATGTAGGGCTGGGGCCATGCCCCAGCCGCCCATGTTGGATGACTGCTCTTCCACCTCGTTGCGCCGCACCAATTCGACGCCGTAGGGGGCGGCGCCTTCGACGCCCCGCTGCGTTCGTCACCTACGCATTTACCACTATGTACTGCACCAATTCGACACCGTAGGGGACGGGTCGCCCGTCCCGCTAACTAAAGATCCGGAAAATGTCTGTTTCTTCGTATAAATCCCAACATTTCCGACCGCATTCCTCTCCCAACCTTGCATTCGTTCGGCCGCCCTCAGTTGTGCATTAAGTGGCTGTAAGCCGCTTTACGGCAACACCCACTAAACCAGAGGGAGAAGCAAGAGATAGTACAAGAAATTGGTACAGTACATCATGACGGCATTACGGTCATCCCATCTGAGCGGCGGGGGCACGGCCCCCGCCCTACAAAAGGACCGTAACTGCACCCCTTGTAGGGAACGGGTGCCCAATCCCCTGTAAGCGTGTGTCGCCATCGGTACATTTGATGTGCTATACCACGCAATATTCTTATATTATGTCAACCGTCTTTGAGGGATTGACATTCAAAATGAAAGTGCTATAATGACGCCATATTGATATATCTGCCGATATCCACAGATTTTGGGAGGTTTTCTTATGAATATCATCATTGCAGGCGACGGCAAGGTCGGCTCCACCCTGGCCCGGCAACTCTGCGCCGAGGGCCATAACATCACCCTCATCGACTCCAACCGCCATGTACTGGATCACAGTCTGGAGCGTTTCGATGTCATGGCCATTCATGGCAACTGCGCATCGCTGCCGGTTTTGCAGCAGGCTGGGGTGCGAGATGCAGATCTTCTGATCACCGCCACCACCGCCGATGAGATCAACCTGCTGTGCTGCACCACTGCCCACGGTATCAACCCGGATCTGCACACCATCGCCCGGATCCGCAACCCCGACTACACCGAGCAGATCTACGCCCTGCGGGATGTGTTCGCCCTGTCCATGGCGATCAATCCGGAGAAACAGGCTGCCACCGAGATCGAGCGGTTGCTGAAATATCCGGGTTTTCTCCGGCGGGATGTGTTTGCCCGGGGCCGTTCCGAGATCGTGGAGCTGCGCATTAGCGCCGACAGCAAGCTCTGCGATGCGGCACTCATGGATCTTCCCAACATCATCAAGTGCCGGGTGCTGATCTGCGCCGTGGTCCGGGACGGCAAGGCGCTGGTGCCCAACCGTGGCGATTTCGTATTCCGGGAGAACGACCGGATCTTCGTCACCGCTCCAACTAAAAACCTGACCACCCTGCTGAAAAATCTGGGCATTGCCACCCACCGGGTGCGCAAAGCTCTGCTGTGTGGCGGCGGACGGGTGAGCTACTATCTGGCCTCCGCCCTGGCAAAAAGTGGCATTTCCGTGCAGATCGTGGAAAAGGACATGGAGCGCTGCCGCCAGCTTTGCGAGCAGCTGCCGGAAGTGGAGATCACCCAGGGTGACGCCAGCGATCTGGAATTTCTGGAAAGCCAGGGCCTGCGGGATTTCGATGCGCTGGTCACCCTCACCGGGGAAGACGAGGTGAACATGATCGTCTCCCTGTACGCCAACTCTCTGGACATCCCCCAGGTCATCACCAAGCTGGGCCACACCGGCAACCGGAAGATCCTGGACACGCTAAAGCTGGGCAGCGTGGTCTGTCCCAAGGAGACGGTGTCCAGCAGCATCGTCCGGTATGTCCGGGCCATGCAGAACCAGTCCGGTGCCGCCATTTCCGTCCATGCCATTGCGGACGGTCTTGTTGAAGCCATGGAATTTCTGGTGGAAGAAACCACCCCTGGCTGCGGCATCCCCCTGAAAAATCTGAACCCTAAGGCCAATGTGCTGATCGCCAGTATCACCCGGGGCTCCGTCACCGAGATCCCCAACGGCGACTCCGTGTTCCATCCCGGAGACTCTCTGGTGGTGGTCACCACCGACCGGGGCAGCGTGCGCCAGTTGGGCGATATCTTCAAGTAAGGATGGGACGCGCATGAACTACAAAATGATGGGCCGTTTCATTGCCCAAACCCTTTCGGCTGAGGCCGTTTTCATGGCCCCCGCCCTGCTGATCAGCGCCTTCTCCGGCGAATGGGTCGCCGCCCAGAGCTTTGTTGCCACCCTGCTGGTGGCCGGGGCGCTGATCGGTCTGCTGTTTGTCATCTGCCGGGGCGCTCCCACCGCCTTCGGCGCCAAGGAAGGTCTGGTGTGCGTGGCCATCAGTTGGGTGGTCCTGAGTCTGGTGGGGTGTCTGCCCTTCTGGTTCTCCCGGGAGATCCCCAGCTACATCGACGCTTTTTTTGAGATCGTTTCCGGCTTTTCCACCACCGGCTCCTCCATTCTTGCGGATGTAGAGTCCCTGTCCAACGGCATTTTGTACTGGCGCAGTTTCAGCCACTGGTTGGGCGGCATGGGCGTGCTGCTGTTCGTGCTGGCCTTTTCCCCTAGCTCCGGCAGCGGCTTCACGGTGCATCTGCTCCGGGCGGAAAGCCCCGGTCCGGATGTGGGCAAACTGGTGCCGAAAATGCGCCAAACTGCCGCCATTCCCTACATTATCTACATTATTCTGACGATTTTGAACATCATCTTCCTGCTCATCGGAGACATGAGCCTGCTGGATGCCGCCTGCACTGCCTTCGGCACCGCCGGCACCGGTGGCCTTGGCATTTACAACGACTCCATGGGCTCCTGCACGCCCTATGTCCAGACCGTGACCACGGTATTCATGGCCCTGTTCGGCATCAATTTCAGCTGCTACTATCTGCTGCTTTTGGGACAGTTCAAGAGCGTGTTCAAGGATGAGGAGCTGCGGCTGTATCTGGGAGTGATCTTCGGGGCCATCGTGCTGATCGTGCTGAACATCCGCTCTTTCTACGGCTCTCTGGCAGAGACCATCCACCACGCCGCCTTCCAGGTGGTGTCCATCATCACCACCACCGGCTACTCCACCTGCGATTTTGACCTGTGGCCCAGCTTTTCCAAAACGGTGCTGGTGCTGCTGATGATCGTGGGTGCCTGCGCCGGTTCCACCGGCGGCGGTCTGAAATGCTCCCGGCTGCTTCTGATCTTGAAAGCATTGAAGCGCAACATCAGCCAGCTGATGAACCCCCACCGGGTGCAGGCCATCCGCATCAGCGACCGGGTGGTAGAAGAAAAGGTGGTGGACAACGCCAACGCCTACTTTGCCGCCTATGTGCTGATCATTTTCGTCAGCTTTTTGATCGTTTCCCTGGACGATTTCACCATCGGCACCAATTTCACCGCCGTTTTGACCTGCGTCAATAACATCGGGCCCGGCCTGGAACAGGTTGGCCCCGCCTGCAATTTCAGCCAGTACAGCGCCTTGAGTAAGCTGGTGCTGTCCTTTGATATGCTGGCAGGCCGGTTGGAGCTGTTCCCCATGCTGGCGCTCCTGTCCCGCCGCACCTGGAAACGGTAAGATCCGGCAAATTCATTAACGCAGCTTTTAAACAGCAAAACGACGACCCTGGTAATATGAAAATGTCCTCTGCCGTATGACAGAGGACATTTTGGCGATTGATGATATTACAACTTGTTGGATGGGGTAATGTTCCAATAGAGCAACTGCCATCTTTCGTTTTTGTATTCGAAAACGCTAATGCCGCAGTTGTCCATCCAGCCCATTTCACAGGTCATATCGCCAAAAAGGCGGTTGAGGGCTGTGTTGATGGCGTGGTTATGGCTGACAGCCAGAACATTGCCGGTGTGGGTCTCGGCTACCTGATCCAGAAATGCGGACACCCGCTGTCCGAGCTGGGCGTAGCTTTCTCCGTGAAAGTCGGTGTAATTTTTGGCATTGCGAGCGTCGATGTACCGGCGGCCCCACTTGGCTTCGCATTCAGCAGGGGTCATACCGATGACATCCCCCACATGGATCTCCCGCAGTCGGGGCTCTGGCGTGATAACCTGTCCCGGAACGGCAAGCTGGGCGGTCTGCTGTGCCCGGGCCAGATCGCTGGCATAGATCTGCTCAAAGGGAATGCCCCGGAGCAGTTGGGCGGCAGAAAGTGCCTGGGCACGACCGGCGGCGGTCAGGTCGCACTGCATCCAGCCACCGTGGACACCGGAAAGATTGGCTTCGCTCTCGCCGTGGCGCAGAAAATAGAGCTTCATAGTAAACGCTGTCCCTTCGATCATAGTGTACCTATTTTAGTCCTTGATGTGAGAAAAGTCAAGTTTCTGGGGAAAACAACCGAGGGGAATTATGTTAATTGTTTGAAAAATACCGTGCCATTTCGGCATTTTTGAAATTTATAGTTGTAAGTTTTTGAGAAATGATATATAATAATAAAGTTATGAATTCAAAATAATGGAGCTGTATCAGACTATGCACAACGATACTTTGGTACTTCAGCAATATATACAGCCCGGAAAACGGGTACATTTGATCGGCATTGGCGGCGTTTCCATGCGCCCCCTGGGCCTCGTGCTTCAGGGCATGGGCGTGACCGTCACCGGTTCGGATATGAACGCCTCTGTCTCCACCGAAGAACTGATGGCAAAGGGCATCCATGTAGCCATTGGACACCGGGCAGAGAATATTCAGGGGGCGGACTGCATTATCCGCACCGCTGCGGTACATAATGACAATCCGGAGATCGCCGGAGCCAGAGCCCAGGGCATCCCGGTGTTTGAACGGGCCCAGGCCTGGGGCGTCATTATGCGCGCGTACAAAAACGCCATCTGCGTCGCCGGCACCCACGGCAAAACCACCACCACTTCCATGCTGGCCCATATTTTGATGGCGGCAGAAATGGACCCTACGGTGATGATCGGCGGCTATCTGCCTCTGCTCCATGCAGGTCACCGGGTGGGAAATGGGGATACCATCTTGCTGGAGAGCTGCGAATATTGCGACTCTTTCCTAAATTTCTATCCCACGCTGGCGGTGATCCTGAATGTAGAGGCAGATCATCTGGACTACTTCAAGGATCTGGCGGATGTGCAGAAGTCCTTCCGGGCCTTTGCGCAGCTGTCCACCGGTGGTGTCATCGCCAACGGCGACGACGAAAATACTATGACGGCGCTGAAGGGGATGGATGTGATCACCTTTGGCGTGGGCAAGGAAAACCGGATCCGGGCCGTGTCGGTGTCCGATGACTGGCGACACTTCAACGTGGAATGCGACGGAAAGGTCTACTGCCATCTGGATCTGCCGGTGTACGGTCACCACAATACCCTCAATGCCCTGGCGGCTGCGGCAACGGCCTGGTTCATGGGCATTGACGGAAAGGCCGTAGAAGCGGGCCTGGCCACGTTCCATGGCGCCGGACGGCGAATGGAATACAAGGGTCAGTTCCATGGCGCAGACGTATTTGATGATTATGCCCACCATCCCGGCGAATTGGCAGCAACCATTGACGCCGTTCGGGAAATGGGCTACAAGCGGATGATCTTTGCCTTCCAGCCCCATACCTACACCCGGACCAAGGCGCTGTTCCATGAGTTCGTGGAGCAGCTGAAAAAGCCGGATGTGGTGATCCTGGCGGAGATCTA
>CAZGTR010000054.1:0-7645 GCA_964528715.1 uncultured Oscillospiraceae bacterium
CCTTCCACTATGGATTTTTTGTTCAGGTGTTCAATTTGATTTTATAATTAACCTAGCATAATCTATTTATTGAAATGCTGCAGTAAGAATATAATGGTATAATTGTACCGATTAAAACATTCACGGAGGAAACTGATATGAAAAAGCTCATTGCGCTTCTTTTGACCCTTACCTTGCTGGCCCTGACCGGCTGCGTTCCCACCACCGTGGTGGTAGGCGACTGCACCTGCGGCAACTGCACCACCACCCAGCCCAATGCCCCCATTGTGGACGGCACTTCCCTGAAAACCGGTATTGCCTTGATCGCTTCTGCTTCTGGCAGCGAAAATGGCAAGATCGCCTACGATGTGACCATGGTGGGGGTGCTGGTGGACGGCAACGGTGTCATCGCAGACTGCGTCATCGACTCTTTGGGCACCACCGTTACCTTGGATGGCGGTAAGATCACCACGGATCTTTCTGCCGATATCTTGACAAAGACGGAGCTGGGAGACAGCTACATGATGACCAGCGGCTCCTGGGCTACCCAGGCCGGGGCCCTGGCGAAGTTCGCCGTGGGCAAGACTGTGGCGCAGCTGAAAAACGGTGCCATCGACGAGACCGGTAAGGCCCCGGCGGGGTCGGATCTTTCGTCCTCTGCTTCCATCTATCTGGGCGGCTATGTGTCCGCCATTGAAGCGGCGGCAGAAAACGCTGCATTTCTGGGCGCAAAGCAGGGGAATTCCCTGAAAATGGCCAGCATTTCCGCTCTTTCCGGGGCAGACGGCGACCATGTGCAGCTGGATATGGACATGGCGGTGGTGACCATGGACGGCGAGACCATCACCTCCTGCGCCATCGATTCCATGCAGGGCAAGGTCAGCTTCGACGAAAATGGCGCACTGACCACGGACATTTCTGCACGCTTGCAGAGCAAAAATCAGCTGGGAAGCAACTACGGTATGGTATCCTATGGCGGGGCAAAATACGAATGGTTCCAGCAGGCAGCAAACTTTGCCGCCTATGTCACCGGCCTGACGGTGGCCCAGGTCACGGGCATCGCCATTACGGAAAGCGGCAAACCCGCTGACGCAGACCTTTCTTCCTCTGTGACCATCGCCATCCCCGGCTTCCAGGCGCTGATCGCCAAGGCGGCCGCATGAGGCGGCTGATCGCAGCGGCGCTGTGCGTTCTGTTGCTGCTGAGCGGCTGCGCCAAGGAACCCACAAATAAGCAGTATACCGCCACATTTCTGGATGTTTTTGACACCGTGACCACCATCACGGGTCTGGCGGAAAGCGAGGAAGCTTTCCAAACTGCCGTGGATGCCATCCACCAGGAGCTGCTGAAATATCACCAGCTGTTCGACATTTACAACGATTATGAAGGGTTCAATAACCTCAAGACCGTCAACGACGGGGCGGGGCAGGAGCCGGTAACGGTGGACGAAGCTATTTTGGACCTGCTGGAAGACTGTAAAGACTATTATGATCTCACCGGGGGCATGGTCAATGTAGCCATGGGCAGCGTGTTGGCATTGTGGCACGATGCCCGGGAAAACGCCAACAACGCCCCCCAGAACGCTGCTTTGCCGGCGGAAAGCGCCTTGCAGGCCGCCGCCCTGCACACGGACATTGAAAATGTCCGGATCGACCGGGAAAAGTCCACCGTTTATCTTGTGGACAGGGAAATGCGCCTGGATGTGGGGGCCGTCGCCAAGGGCTGGGCTGCCCAGCGGGTGGCAGAAAATGCCCCCACCGGACTGCTGATCAGCGTCGGCGGCAATGTCTGCGCCACCGGGCCCAAGGCCCAGGACACCCCCTGGGTAGTGGGTGTCAACGACCCGGACGGGGGAGAATATCTGCATACATTGTATATCGAGACCGGCAGCGTGGTCACCAGCGGTGACTACCAGCGGTATTTTGTGGTGGAGGGCAAATGCTATCACCACATCATTCACCCCCAGACTTTGCAGCCCGGTGGAGAATTTCGCTCCGTGACCGTGGTAGGCCCGGACTCCGGGCTGGCAGATGCGTTGTCCACGGCCCTGTTCCTGCTGTCTTACGAGGACGGTAAGGCGTTGGCAGAGAAAAACGGTGTCCAGGCCATGTGGGTCACAGCGGATGGCGAGAAACTTTACACCGACGGATTTTACCAGCTTATTCGAACTTGAACGAGGTGCAAAATATGAAAAAAAGCCTGTTTTTCGGGGGTATCCACCCGAAATATAACAAAGAAATGTCCACCGGCAACACCAATTTCGCTGCCGTGACACCGGCGCAGGTGATCATCCCCTTGCAGCAGCACATCGGTGCACCCTGCCAAAGTTTGGTACAGGTGGGACAGCGGGTGCTTCGGGGCCAGAAGATCGGCGACGGCGAGGGCCTGTGTGTGCCCGTCCACGCTTCCGTTTCCGGCAGGGTAGTGGCCATCGAGCCCCGGCCCCATGTTAGCGGCCGGATGGTCAATGCCATCGTCATCGAAAACGACTTCAAAGACGACACCGTGCCTGCGTTGCAGCGGGATCCCAGGGAGCTGTCCAGCGATGAGATCCTGCACATCATCCGGGAGAGTGGCATCGTGGGCATGGGCGGTGCGGCCTTCCCCGGGAATGTGAAAGCCCTGTCCGCCATTGGCAATGTGGACACCCTCATTGCCAATGCCTGCGAATGCGAGCCCTATATCACCGCCGACGACTCCATTTTGCGCACGGATCCGGAGCAGGTACTCCGGGGCATGGACATGATCCGCTCCATTTTGAACACCCCCTGGTCTGTGCTGGCGGTGGAGGACAACAAGACCGAGGCCATCGAGAAGCTCCGGGCCCTGTTGCCGGGATTTCCGGCGCTGACCCTGAAAGTTCTGCCCACCCGGTACCCCCAGGGTTCCGAAAAGCAGCTGATCCAGGCGGTGACCGGGCGGGAAGTGGAGCCGGGCAAGCTCCCGGCCAGCGCCGGTTGCGCCGTGTTCAATGTCTCCACCTTTGCCGCCATCTACCGGGCGGTGTGTCTGGGGGTGCCATTGACCCAGCGGATCGTCACCGTCTCCGGTGAGACGGTGCGCCAGCCCCAGAATTTCATCGTGCGCATTGGCACCCCCTTCCGGGATCTGATCGAAGCCGCCGGTGGGCTGACGGATGCCACCGAGCGGGTCATCAGCGGCGGCCCTATGATGGGCTTTGCCCAGACGGATCTTTCCGTGCCGGTGGTCAAGGCCACCAACTCCATTTTGTGCCTGCCCAGAGATAAAAACGGAGCGGCGGAAAATCCCGTGTGCATTCGCTGCGGCAAATGCGTGGGGGTGTGCCCCATGCACCTGCAACCGCTGTATCTGTACCGCTTTGAAAAAGCAGGAGACATCAGCGCCCTGAAGCGGCTGAATTTGATGGACTGCATCGAGTGCGGAAGCTGCGCATTCACCTGCCCCGGAAAGCTCCCCCTGGTGGAGCGTTTCCGCAAGGGTAAGCAACTTCTCCGGGAGGCGATGAACAAATGAAACTGACAACTGCCTGTTCTCCCCATATTCTGGGGAATTTTCGAACAAACCGCATCATGCTGGATGTGGTGCTGGCGCTACTGCCGGCCCTGGGCGTGGGCATTTATGTCCAGGGCATCCGGGCGGCGCTGGTTGCCCTGACTTCCATGGCTGTCGCCGTGGCTACGGAGTATTTCTACGCCCTGGTGACCAAAAAACGCAATACCGTCGTGGACTGTTCCGCCATGGTCACAGGCTTGCTTCTGGCCATGACGCTGCCGGTGTCCGTGCCCCTGTATGTGCCGATCATCGGCAGCGCCTTTGCCATTTTGGTGGTCAAGGCCATGTTTGGCGGGCTGGGACAGAATGTGTTCAACCCGGCGCTGGCGGCCCGGGCGGCGCTGGTGCTGGTGTTCCCCGCTACCATGACCCGGTATCCCGTACTGGGATTGGACGGTGTCACCGGGGCCACGCCCCTGCACCAGATGGTCATGTCCGGCTTGCCGGAGGAAAGCCTTCTGGATATGCTGCTGGGCAACTGCCCCGGCTCCATTGGGGAAATTTCCGCTCTGGCGCTGCTGCTGGGCGGCGGATATCTGGTGGCACGGAAGGTCATTTCCCTGCGCATTCCCGCTGCTTTTCTGGGGACTGTGGGAGTGCTGACCCTGGTGTTCCACAAGACCGATGCGCCCCTTGCCTGGATGGCATATAACCTTCTCTCCGGCGGCGTGATGCTGGGGGCCATTTTTATGGCAACGGACTTCGCCACTTCCCCGGTGACGCCCCGGGGCCAGGTGATCTACGGCGTGGGATGCGGCGCATTAACGGTATTTTTCCGCAGCTTCGGCCTGTTCCCTGAGGGTGTGACCTACGCCATTTTGCTAATGAACGCCTGCGTCTGGTTCCTGGACCGGTATACCCCGCCCCGCCGCTTCGGCGTGAAGAAAGGAGCGAAAGCATGAAAAAATTTCTGATATCCCTCGGCTGCTTTCTTCTGGCGGCGGTGCTGGTGCTGGGGCTGAATGCGGGCCTGTCCGGCGTGCGGGAGGAAAATACCCAAAAGGAACTGCTTTCCAAATTGCAGACCCTGCTCCCGGGCAGCGAAAGTTTTGAGTTGGAGCCCTATGCCGGGGAAGATGGCAACATTCGCACCGTTTACAAAGGTGAGACCGGCTTCGTCGTCCACACCGTTACCGCAGGTTATGCCGGAGACCTCGCCATGCTCATCGGCGTTTCCAAGGATGGAAAAGTCACCGGCCTGACGGTGCGGGAATTGTCCGAGACCTTGGGCCTTGGGGCTACTGTCATGATGGACTGGGAATTTCTGGCCCAGTTTCTGAACACCAATGGCGATGCCGCCGTGGGTGAGACCATCGATGCCCTCACCGGGGCCACCGTCACCAGCAAGGCCGTCGCCCGGAGCGTCAATTCCGCTGTGGCTTTCGTCACCGGGGCGGACACCGGCTCCGGAGCCACATCCTGAGGAGGTGCGCAAATGGATAAGAAATTTGACCGTTTTCCCCTGTTCTTTGCCGCCGTGCTGGGGGCCACATCGGCGATTTGTGTGGTGATCCGCACGTTTGCCCCCGCCGCCGTGCTGCCCAAATTGGACATTTCCGCCATGGTGCTGCTGACGCTGGCGGCTCTGCTGCCCGCCCATTTTTGCGGCGGAGAAAAACGGCAGCTTTGGCTGACCGCCCTGTGGGGTGCCCTGGGGTTTGGCCTGCTGCCCACCGTCGCCGGTTTGGTCGCCGTGGCCCAATGCTGGCGATACGCCCTGATGGGCGGCATCGTGGTGGCGGTCACAGCCGGGCTCTTTGACAGCCTGACCGACCGGCTCCGCTCCGGCCCCGCCGCCAAGGCGGCGCCGTTTGTGGGCGCGCTGTGCCTGTTCCTTGCCAGCCAGGCATTTGCTGGAATGGTTTTGTGAAAACCGACCTTTTGATGAAAAACGCCCCCGGGACAGCCTGCCTCGGGGGCATATATTTCCTGCAATACACTGCGCACCCGTTGTGTTATCGTAAGCGTCAAATCTCCATGTGCAAAGCCCAAGGGCGAACCTGATTACGTGTTACCGTTTCAAATGTAGCAAACCGTAGGGGGCGGTGCCATGCCCCTCAACCCTCAGAAAAAGGCCTCCCCTCTTGGAAAAGTGTCAAAAATCTTTGATTTTTGACGGAAGAGAATGATATTTTAAGGAAACATCCACGCCGCCAGGAAAAATGACCCAAACCTCTCCTGGCCCTGCGGGCCACCCTCTGCTGCACATTAAGTGGTGGTAAGGCCACTGAGCTGTAACACCCACTAAACCCAAGAGGAGGGAGTTGTGGGCATTGAAGACACCCCTTTACGGTGTGGTGCGTTAAAATAATGGCAAACGGCAAAAAGACTGGGCCTGCACCTCAAACGAAGTGCAGGCCCGGTGTGTTAGTTGTGGCTCTTTGCGCCCAGGCGCTCCTGCTTGGTGCGGAAGAACCGCTCCAGCTGGGGAACCAGGATCAGGCAGATCAGCGCAGCGGTGAAGCCGCCGTTATACAGGCAGTAGCCGCCGTGGAGATTGGGCACGGAAGTGACCAAAATGTAGTGCATGATGGCTGCAATGAAGCCATAGCGCCAGCCGTACTTGTCGGAAATGGGGCTCAGGCCGTTGGCGTAGCACAGACCCACCACGATGGCCTGGGCATTGATGGCCCCGGTGAAAGTGCCCCCAGCCAAAGTGGACAGCCAGCCGAACACGGTGCTTGCCACCACATAGCCCAGCATGATGGGCCAGACATTTGCCGGATGGGAACCGGAATTGCAGCAGGCCAGCATGCAGAAAATGACACCGAAGGTGACACCGTTGAAGGTGGCGCCGACGAGGTTGTAATAGCCCAGAATGAACAGGCCGTATACGCCCACATTCATCAGGAACACCTGCGTGCCGTAGGCGTTGGAGAAATTGGGCACCAAGGCCCGGTCCTTCAGCAAATTCCAGTAATCCCTGGGCTTGCAGCCCAGGGCCAGGGCAAAGAGAATGCACAGGCCGAACAGACAGCAGCAGAAGATGTTCACCGTTAGTCGGGAAGCCACCTGCAAGGTATCGGCGCCGGGGGCGGCGGGCAGGGCCACGCCCATGGTCTTAAAGAGCGTCGCCTGCAGGAAGAAGGCGGTCATGCCGATGGGCAGAGCGGCGCTGTACAGGTCAAAGCCCTTGTGTACCTTGGGAGAGTGGGCAAGACCTGCGGGCAGGAAAAATCCGATGACGAAGCCCACCAGAAGAGCCAGTCCCAGACCCGGCAGGTTGAAGCCCACGGCTTCGGCGTTGGGATAGCGCAGAAGCAGGTCGGAGATCAGCGGAGCAATGCCGGTGGAGAAGAGCATGGCGTTGACATTGGCGCTGAGTTTTTCTTTTTTTACCAGGCAGTAGAGCACAACGCCCCCAATGGTGGGCCAGATGTTCAGAATGTTAATGCCCCAGGAGCCGAAGCCCAGAGTCAGCAGAAAAGCCAGGGTGGAGACATTGTTCGCCACGGCCCCGGGGATGAGGTACAGCAGCAGGCAGCAAAAGCCCACCAGCGCCATGTTCAAAAAGGTGGCAGCGTAGCCGCCCACGGCGAAATAGTTGGTGGAGACCTTGCAGGTGCTGCCAAGGATCTTCCACAGACCGGTGATCATCATCCCCCGGTCGGGCATACACAGGGCACCGATCAGAAAACAGGCAGAAATGAAGCCGAAAAACAGCTTCAAAAAGCTGCTTTCCGGAAGATTTTTGATTTTTTTCATAGAATTACCTCGATCAGAAGCGAAAAATGTCCTGCCCGCCGAAAGGGGGCAGGACATTTCATATCCTTTTAGATGCGCTCAGCAGCTTCCACCACATGCTTCATCAGCACGGAGGTGGTCACGGAACCGACACCGCCGGGCACGGGGGTGATAGCCTCTACGATGGGCTCCACCTCGTCAAACTTGGCATCACCGGCGATACCGCCCTTGCCGCCCTTGGCGTTGATCTTGTTCTCGTCCCAGTTGATGGACACATCGATGACGATCTGACCGGGGCGGACGAAATCAGCAGTCAGGGAGTTCAGCACACCGGCAGCGGAGACGATGATATCGGCGTTACGGCAGATCTCAGCGGTGTTGACGGTGCGGGTGTGGCAGGTGGTGACGGTGGCATTCTTGCCCATGAGCATCATGCCGGCGGGCTTGC
>CAZGTR010000055.1:0-3180 GCA_964528715.1 uncultured Oscillospiraceae bacterium
ACATTGGTCAGGCCCATGGCCTTGGCCTTTTCCATGGCCACCACCACGGCCTCCCGGCAGCGCTCCACGGCGATCAGCAACACATTGGGGTTTGCCGCAGCGGTCTCCGCTGTGAACTTGCCCTTGCCGCAGCCCACTTCCACCCACAGCGCCTCGCAGCCGGGCATCAGCTCCCGCCAGGTGCCCTTATGAACAGCGGGCTCCATGATCTGGTAGGCAGCGCAGGCAGCCATCCGGGGCTCCAGATTGCGCATTCTTCTCATTCTCATATTTGATTCCTCCAAAGGATGTAAAATATTGTTTTCTGAATGATTTATTATACCAAACAAACCCACCATAGTCAAAACATTTCGTAAATATCCCCCGGGCGGGCTTGCGAAAAGGCACATTTTGCGCTATAATATCACAAAATGCAAAGGAGGGACCGTTCATGGCGGAAACCCACGACCACCAGCATGACCACGCCTATCTGCATGAGCACGGCATTGCGCACCACCATGGTCATGTCCACGAAAATCAAAAAGCCGTTGTCAACCGGCTGGCCCGGGCCATCGGGCACCTGGAAAAGGTCAAGCGGATGGTTGAGGATGGTCATGACTGCTCCGAAGTTCTGATCCAGCTGGCAGCCGTCCGCTCTGCGCTGGACAACACCGGCAAGGTGATCCTGCAAGATCATATGCGCCATTGCATCGTGGATGCAGTTAGCGCCGGCGATCAGGACGCCATCGATGATCTTTGCCAAGCCATCGACAAGTTCATGAAATGAGGAGATCCCTCCGGTGCTTCACCGGAGGGATTTTTTGCGGACAAGGGGCATAGGCTATACCACCTAGTGATTGGAGGAATGACCATGAAGCAAACGGCGATGATCCTTGCCCTGTGTCTTGTTTTGGGCTGTCTATCTATGACCGCAGCTGCCGCACCGGCGGAGGTTGCCGCAAAATCTGCGATTTTGATGGATATGACTACCGGTACCGTGCTGTACGAGCAAAACGCCCACGAAAAGCTGGCCCCTGCCAGCGTCACGAAAGTTATGACCATGCTGCTGGTGATGGAGGCTATCGACAGCGGCAAGCTAAGCTGGGATGACACCGTGACCACCTCAGAGGCAGCCGCCGCAAAGGGCGGCAGCCAGATCTATCTGAAAGTGGGCGAGGCCATGACTGTCACAGAAATGCTCAAATCCGTGGCCGTCTCCTCTGCCAACGACTGCGCCTGCGCCCTGGCAGAGCATCTGGCAGGTTCTGAAGAAGCCTTTGTCAGTCAAATGAACCAGCGGGCACAGGAACTGGGGATGTTGGATACCCATTTTGTCAACTGCACCGGTCTTGACGACGCAGACAATGCAAAAAATCATCTGACCAGCGCCTATGACATTGCCCTAATGAGTCGGGAGCTAATGATGAACCATCCGGATATCCAGAAATTCACCACCATCTGGATGGACACCGTCCGGGACGGTGCCTTCGGCCTTGCCAATACCAACAAGCTCATCCGCTTCTATCCCGGGGCCACAGGCCTAAAAACCGGCTTTACCTCCAATGCCGGCTACTGTCTGTCCGCCACCGCTGCCAAAGACGGTCTTTCTCTGGTAGCCGTGGTCCTGGGGGCCGCAACCTCCCAGGAGCGGTTTTCCGCCTGCAAATCCCTGCTGGACTACGGCTTTGCCAACTATGCCCTCATCACTCCGGAAATCAGCACGGATCACACCGTGCCTGTAAAACTGGGTATCCAAAGTGCCGTCAGTGCCGTTCCTGCGGAAAACGTGAATTTGCTCATCGACAAGGCCCAGAAAAACGAAGTGAACATCGCCATCACTTTAGATGAATCCATCACTGCCCCGGTGAGTCAGGGACAGAAGCTCGGTGAACTGACCATCAAAGTGGGTGAGCAGGTCCTCAAGCAGGTGCACATGGTTGCCAAAGAAGCTGTGCCCCGGCTTGGTTTTTGGGATCTGTTTTTGAAAGCGCTGCAAAAAATCGCCATGGCTCAGGCAGCGTAATGGCAAGGAAAAATGAAGAATTGCGGATTACTGCGCCTACGGTGATGGCATATGGCAAAAAGCCTTCCCTTTCCGGGAAGGCTTTGCTTATGATTATAGCTGTAGGAGCTGTTCCAGATTGCGGTTGCGAATGGCGCAGAACAAGGTGCTACCGGCGACGAGCAGGACGGCGGCTTCCCCAATGGCGACGCAGAGGGCGTTGAATGCAAAACCGCCGCCGATGTAGATGCTCAATTCCCAGCCCACGATCAGGGCATTCCACAGGGCCGGCATCAGCAGACCAAAAATGGGCAGCCCTTCCAGGGTGAAGCTGCGGCTTTTCCACATGAAAGTGGTGGCAATGGCGGTGGCCAGCGTCCCGGCGAGAAAATCCAGAGGCAGGGCCTGGCCGTTGGAAATGTTGAACAGCAGGCAGCCGATGGACAAGCCGGGGACGGCGGCGGGGGTGAAAAACGCCAGCACGCACAGGGCCTCGCTGAGCCGGAACTGGATGGCAAGGCTGGTGGATTCGGGAAAAATGAAATTTTGCAGGTAAGTCAGCACCACATACAGCGCTGCGATCACGGCGCTTTGAACGGTGTAACGGGTCTTTTTACGCATATACAGTCTCCTAAATAAAAAAGTGGGCGCAGTCCGCACCCACAAAACAAAAAATGAGCGCATAGCGCCCATCAAACTTTCCTAGTTTTGTTTACCGACAGGATGGTTACGAACTGTCCTATGAAATTGGTGACATTATAGCGCCGATGGGGCCAAATGTCAAGAAAAAAGTGCCGCTTTTGGCGGCACGAAGATCAATGGGCCTTCCGCTGCTCCATATGCCCAGACTGGATCACCGGGGGCTTGGGGTCGGCTGCTTCCCAGGTGATGGGTTTGGGTTCTTCCCGCTTTTCTTCTTCTTTTTTCATGGTGCTTTCCCTCCGATGTTAGATTGACCGAAAAAAAGATAATTATTACAAAAAATTCACAGACAGCCGTAGAGACTTTCTGCCAAATGTGATATACTGTAAAGAAAGGTGGGATGATCTTGAAAAAAGTGTTGCTTGTGATGAACCCCTATGCAGGTCTGCGCAGGGGAAAACGATATTTGGCGGATGTGATCGCCCTTTTTAACCGTGCGGGCTATCAAGTCCTGGCCCACATGACTGCCGGGCAGGGAGATTGCACGCAGGTGGTGG
>CAZGTR010000055.1:3280-7644 GCA_964528715.1 uncultured Oscillospiraceae bacterium
TATCAAGTCCTGGCCCACATGACTGCCGGGCAGGGAGATTGCACGCAGGTGGTGGGATGATCTTGAAAAAAGTGTTGCTTGTGATGAACCCCTATGCAGGTCTGCGCAGGGGAAAACGATATTTGGCGGATGTGATCGCCCTTTTTAACCGTGCGGGCTATCAAGTCCTGGCCCACATGACTGCCGGGCAGGGAGATTGCACGCAGGTGGTGGAGAAAATGACTGGGGATGTGGATCTGGTGGTCTGCGCCGGCGGCGATGGCACGTTTAATGAAGCTGTGACCGGCTTGATGCGCAGCGGCTGTGATGTACCCATCGGATATCTGCCCTGCGGCTCTACCAATGATTTCGCTGCAAGCTTGAATTTGTCCACAAATGTGGTGCAGGCGGCGAAGGATATTCTGGAGGGCGTGCCCACGCCGGTGGACGTGGGTCGGTTCAACGACCGGTATTTTACTTACGTCGCTTCCTTTGGTGCCTTTACCAAAGCGTCCTATGCCACGCCCCAGAATGTGAAAAACGCCTTGGGCCATGTGGCTTATGTGCTGGAGGGAATTCAGGAGCTGTCCCAGATTCGGCGCACCCATGTGCGCTTTGAGCTGGAGGATCGGGTGATCGAAGATGATTTCATCTTTGGCGCCGTAAGCAACTCCACATCTGTGGGCGGAATTCTGACATTGAGCCCAGAGTTGGTGGACCTGCAGGATGGAAAATTTGAACTGTTGCTGGTCCGGGTACCTCGGGATGCCATGGAAGTGGCAGAGTGTATCCGTGCCCTGCGGACCCAGAAATACAACTGCGCCATGATCACGTTTTTGAGTACGGATAAGCTGACTGTCCAGGCAGATCCCCAAATGGTCTGGACGCTGGACGGGGAACGGGCGGATGGCGCTGAGACCATTCCGGTGCAGAACATCCACCGGGCCATTCGGCTGATGAAGAGAGGTTGACCATGCTAAATACGACCCTTTGCTATGTGACCCGTGGGGATGAGGTGCTAATGCTCCATCGGGTGAAAAAGAAAAATGACTTAAATCAAGATAAATGGATCGGCATTGGCGGCAAATTTGAGGGGGACGAGACCCCGGACGAATGCCTGCTCCGGGAAGCCAAGGAGGAGACGGGCTTGACCCTGACCTCCTGGAAATGCCGGGGCGTGGTGACCTTCCTCACCATGGGCCAGTGGGAGGGGGAATATATGTACCTGTTTACCGCTGACGGCTTTGAGGGAGAAATGATCGACTGTGATGAAGGCGAATTGAAGTGGGTCAGCCGGGAATTTCTCAATGACCTGCCCAAATGGGAAGGAGATCAGATCTTTCTGGACCTGCTGTGGCAGGATGCGCCCTTTTTTCTGCTGAAGCTGTGCTACGATGGGGACAGGCTGGTGGAAGCCGTCCTCAATGGTAAGAAAATACAATGAACAATAGCGCCACCCGACAATTGCCGGGTGGCGCTACACTTTAGTTTTTCTTCAGCTGCTCCTTGCTGTATTGCAGGGTGTAGAGCTGGTAGTACCGGCCTTTTTGCGCCAGCAGCTGCTGGTGGTTGCCCTGCTCCATGATCTGTCCGTGGGACAGCAGGATGATATTATCTGCGTGCTGGATGGTGGAAAGCCGGTGGGCCACGATCAGCATGGTGCCGATGTTCTTCATCTTCTCCAGAGAGTCCTGGATGAGGATCTCTGTCTCGGTGTCAATGTTGGCGGTGGCTTCGTCCAGGATCATAACGCTGGGCTTGTGGATGATGGTCCGGGCAAAGCTCAGCAGCTGCCGCTGACCGGCAGAGAAGTTGTTGCCCCGCTCCCGCACCGGCTCGTCCAGACCCTTGTCCAGCTTGTTGATGAAGGAGTCGGCGTTGACATACCGGCAGGCCTCCATCACTTCCTCGTCGGAAACGCCGCCCATGCGCAGCAGGATGTTGCTACGGATGTCACCGGAGAACAGAAATACATCCTGAAGCATCTGGCCGAAATGCCGGCGCAGAGAGGAGATCTTGATCTTGCGGATGTCGATGCCGTCGATGAGGATCTGGCCCTTTTGGATGTCGTAATTGCGGCAGATCAGACCAAGGATGGTACTCTTGCCGGAGCCGGTGGAGCCCACGAAGGCTACGGTCTGCTTGGGCAGCACATGGAATGATACGCCCTTGAGTACCCATTCCCCGGGCACATAGCTGAACCATACATCTTTAAATTCGATCTCGCCCTTGATCTCATCCAGCTCAATGGCGTCCTCTTCGTCCACCACCTCCGGGACCATGTCCATGATGGTGAAGATCTTCTCGGCGGAGGCAAAGGACTGCTCCAGCATATCGAACTGCTCAGCCAGGGCCTGGATGGGGTTGAAGAATTTGGAGATATACATATAGAATGCCACCACGGTAGCTGCGTCGATGGTGGTGCCCAGGAAGGTGGTGTCCTGGATATAGCCCTTACAGGCGATATAGAACAGGAACAGGTTGGAGCTGACATAGAGCATATATACCATGGGCCGGAAAATGCCGAATACGAACATCCGCTGGTACTTGGCCTTTTCCATCCGCTTGCTGCGGATGTTGAACGCTTCCATTTTCTGGGCTTCCCGGTTGAATATCTGGGTGATCTTCATGCCGGAGAGGTTTTCGGACAGGAAGGTGTTCAGATCCGTCCGGGTATTGTTCACCTGCCGGTGGACATGGCGGGAGAATTTCTGGAAGATCAGAGTGAAGATCACCAGAAACGGCACGAAGCACAGCACCATCAAGGTCAGTGCGTAGTTGATGACCAGCATTGCACCCAGCACGCCCACGATGACCAGGGAGTTTTTCACCAGCGTCACCAGAATGTTGGTGAACAGATAGCTGATGGAGTTGGGGTCGTTGCTGACACGGGTCACCAGCTTGCCTACGGGAATGTTGTTGAGCTGTTCGTGGCTAAGCTGCTCGATATGGGTGAAGGTGTCCAGACGGATCTGGGACAGGATCTTCTGCCCAATCTTTTGCAGGATCAGTGCCTGGAAATAGGTACAGATCATGCTGACCACCAGAATACTGGCATACACACCGACCAGCACGAACAGGTTGGACAGTGCAAAGCCCTCCGTGGCGCCGATCAGAGCATTGATGTGGGAGATCAGCAGGGGGGAGACTACATCATAGATGATGGAGAAAATCATGATCAGCCCGATCAGCAAAAACTCCTTGCCGTAGGGCTTGGCGTAGTGGATCAGTCGGCTGACCAGCTCCCGATCCGTCATGTGGCGGTCGCTGTGGTCGGTTTTCATGCGGCCTTTCAGTGCCAGATAGGCCAGCACGAAGATCAGTGTAAAAGCACCGATCACTGCACCGCAGATGATCAGAGGCAGGTATTCACGCATTGTGCTTTCCTCCTTCCTCTTCCAGTTTTTGCAGGTCTACCATTTTGCGGTAAGCATTGTTGGTGGCGTAAAGCTGTTCGTGGGTGCCGCAGGCCACCAGCTTGCCTTCGTCCATGAACAGGATCTTATCCATTTTTTCGATGGTGGAGATCCGGTGGGCGATCAAAATGGTGGTCTTGCCCTGACGGGTCTGCCGCAGATTTTGCAAGATGGTGGTTTCGGTTTTGGTATCCACGGCGGAAACGCTGTCGTCCAAAATCAGAATGGGAGCGTCCTTCATCAGTGCTCTTGCAATGGAAATTCTCTGCTTCTGGCCGCCGGATACGGTGACGCCCCGCTCACCAAGAATGGTGCCGTAGCCAAGTTGGAACTGGGAAATATTGTCGTGAATGTCGGCCATCTCGGCGGCTTTGATGACGGAGCTGTGGTCAAGCTGATCCACACCGAAACCGATGTTGTTTTCGATGGTGTCGGAGAACAGGAAATTGTCCTGGGGCACATAGGCGCAGCCGTTGCGGACGGAGCGAATGGTGATGTCGTTGACATCGTGACCGTCGATGAACACGGTACCGTCGGCCACATTGTAGGTTCGCAGGATCAGATCCACCAGGGTGGTCTTGCCGCAGCCGGTCTTGCCGACCAGACCCACATTTTCACCGGCGTTGATGGTGAAGGAAATGTTTTCTAGCGCATTAAACTCGCCGTCGGGATAGCGGAAGGACAGGTTGCGGAATGTAATATCTCCTCGGATATGCTCCAGAGGTCGGGCGGTGGGTTTGTCCTGAACGGCCACAGGTGCGTCCAGCAGTTCGCTGATCCGTTTCAGGGACGCCTTGCCCCGGGAGTGCATATCGATCAGCTCGGAAACGGCCATGATAGGCCAGACGATGGCGTTGAAATAGCCAATGAATTCCATGAGCTGTCCGGCGTTGAAACTGCCCTTGTAGACCAGATAGCCGCCGTAGCCCAGAATGACACAGATGACGCTTTCAACGAAACTGGTGACCA
>CAZGTR010000056.1:0-7439 GCA_964528715.1 uncultured Oscillospiraceae bacterium
GTATTGTTTCATACCGGCAAGCTCACTGCAAGTCGCCGCTAGTTTTGACGCTTACCTTTTCACAGCTGAATTGAGACAAAATGCGCACTTGAAGCAACGAAAAATCTCCTGTATCACAGTTTGATACAGGAGATTTTTTCGTACAGTAAAGGCGGGCGGCAAAAGCCGCCCGCCCAGGAAATTCGTTACATCACAAAACCGCAGACGATATACAGCAGGAAGCTGACCACGGCGCAGCCCACGCAGTAGGGCATCTGGGTCTTGACATGGTCGATGATGTCGCAGCCGGTGGTGGAGCAGGTCATGATGGTGGTGTCGGAAATGGGGGAAGTGTGATCTCCAAAAATGGAGCCGCCGAACATGGCACCTGCCACCAGCGGGATGCTCACACCCATCTCATAGGCCATGGGCAGGGAGATCACCGCCATGATGGCCATGGTTCCCATAGAGGTGCCGGTGGCAAAGGAAATCAGCAGAGCAATGACAAAGGTCAAGGCCGGCAACAGCGCCGGGTTCAAGAATCGCTGGAAAATGTTGGACAGATAGGTGCCGGTATCCAGACTCTTGACGATGTTGCCCATGGTGAAGCCGAAGATCAGCACGAATGCAATGGGCAGCATATTGCCCATGCCCTTGAACATCTGGCTAATGGCTTGATCCAGCGTGAAGATTTTTTGACCAATGCTCATGATCAGAATGGTCAGCAGCGAACACAGTACCGCCCAGATCAGCGCCTTGGAGCCGGAGCCGTTCATGATATTGCCGGAGCCGGTGATCAGCAGCGCCGCAAACATCACGGTGATCAGCACGCCGATGGGGATCAGCAGGTTGATGGCCCGGGCTTTGACACCGCTGTGAGTGTTTTCCACAGCTTCATGCTTTTCTGTGTGTTTTTCATCGTCCAGCAGGCCCGTTTCTGCTGCCCGCTTCTCCGCCTTTGCCATGGGGCCAATGTCCTGTTGCAGCAGGCAGATCACCAGTGCCAGGACAATGGAGAGAATGCAGTAGAAATTCAGAAAAATGGACTGGAACAGCACGGAGACACCCTGCTCCTCTGGCACACCGCCGGAGACCAGGTAGCCCACCATGGAGGCAAGCCAGCCGCTGAAGGGAAACAGGACACACCAGGGGGTGGAGGTTGCGTGGACCAGAAATGCGGACTTTTCGTGAGGCACCTTCAATGCGTCGTTCACCGGACGGGACACGGCACCGGTGACCATGCAGCTGAGGGTACCGGAGGTGAACACCGCAAGGCCCAGCACCCAGGTGAACAGGTTGGCACCCCGCTTGCTCTTGATAAGCTTCATTTTCCGCACCACCACATTGACAAATCCCTCAATGCCGCCGGTCTTTTCCATCAAGTAGATGACGGATCCGGTGAGCAAAATGGAGCCGATGATCAGGGTGTTGCCCGGGGTCATGGCGTTGATGACAGACTGAATGCCGGCATCAATGCTCACCAGCGGCGAAAAACCGTTGAGAACGAAGGAGCCGGTCAAAATACCGATGACCAGAGATAAAAACACATTCCGGGTGGTCAGCGCCAGCACGATGGTCAGCAACGGCGGCACCAGGGACCAGAATCCGTATTCCATAGAAAAACCTCCAATTATGTTCTGATGGCCCGACCGCAGTTCCCGCTGACGATCCGGCAGTCCTTGGCGGCCAGCTTGCCGCCGATGAGTACATAGTCGATCCCCTTCGGGGCCAGGGTGGGCTCCCGGAAGGTGGCACAGTCAGTGATCGCCATGGGATCAAAAATGGTGATGTCTGCGTCTGCGCCCACGTTCAGCCGGCCCTTATTGGTCAGCCCCAGCCGGGCAGCAGGCATGGCGGTGATCTTCGCCACGGCATCGTACAGAGAAATGTTACCATTTCGGGAGAATTCCGCCAAAAACCGGGGAAAAGACCCGGCGGCTCTGGGATGGCCCTGTCCGTTATCCAGCAGGCCGTCGCTTGCCATCATCACAGCAGGATGGGAAAGAGCTAAACGCACATCCGCCTCCTGCATGACATAGCACACTGTGATACACTCCGGCTCGTCCCGGCGAATTTCGTCGAAAGTCTCTTTCGTTGCCCGTTGGCCCTTGTATTTCCCCTCGGAAAATTCCAGAACATCATAGTCGCAATGATACCGTTCCAGCCAGCCCGGATCATAGGTGGGTGTTCCGATACGAGTGGAGAAAGCAAAATAGGGATAGCAGTCCATAGCAATGTCCAGCCCATTCAGACGATAGGAATCCACCTGCCGCAGCACCTGCTCCATCTGACCGAAGCCGCCCATGGAGCCGATGTGGGAGATCTGCACCGGCAGGTGATAAGTCACACCGGCGGCGCAGAATTCGTCGATGGCGGCAAAAATGGCATCTGCATCATCCCGGACATGGGAGGCAATGAACTTGCCTGTGCCTTGGCAGCAGGATGCCGCCCGGAAAAATTCGTCCTTGTCCGCACCGGGGACATATCGCAGACCGAAGGACACGCCCACGCAGCCGCCGTCCAGGGCTTTTCGAATGCCTGTTTCCATGGCGGCCTTTTCCGTTTCGGTTGCCGGGGCGTAGATATCCGCGGCACCGGTGGCCTTGCGGAAATATTCGTGTCCTGCCAGCAGCGCCACATTCACAGGGGTGCCCTGTTCGTCCACTTTGTTCAGATAATCCACCGGATCGTGGACATTGATGCCGCAGTTGCCGCCCACGGCGGTGGTCACGCCCATGCGCAGCATGGTGTTGAAAATATCCGGCAGGATGCGCCCGTTTTCGTCCACCGGGTCCTCGTGCATATGCAGATCGATAAAGCCCGGGGCCACGATGCGGCCTGTGGCGTCGATGGTTTCCTCTGCCGGAGGCATTTCCGTACCCACCCAGCAGATCTTGCCATCCTCGATAAGAATATTCAGCAGCGCGTCCACCCGGTTAGCAGGATCTATGACACGACCTCCGTAAATCAGTGTTTTCATCGGTTTTCTCCGATCTTTTGTAAAAATTTTTCCAATCTGTCCATCCCCAGTGCCAGCGTTTCATCGGAACAGGCGCAGGAAATACGGATGTGCCCGGGACAGCCGAAATTTATCCCCGGGACGGTTGCAACGCCCCCCTCCCGGATCAGCCGGGTGCAGAAGGTCTCGTCGTCCAGCCTGGTTTGGGAGATATCCGGGAAAATGTAAAATGCTCCCCGGGGTTCCGGGAAGGAAAGTCCCATTTTTGCAAGCCAATCGCAGGCATATTCCCGCCGCCGGTCATAGGCGGCGATCATGGGGGAGACATCCGTCTCCAGGGCCGCCAGCGCCGCATCCTGAACGAAGGTGGGAACAGAGGCCACCTGGGCTGCATGGAGGAGCAGCAGCCGCTCCATGAGCACTTCCGGCCCCTTCAGATATCCCACCCGCCAGCCGGTCATGGCGTAAGGCTTGGAAAAGCTCTGGCACAGCAGGAGCTGCTCTTTCAGATCTTCGTCCCGGCTCAAGTCCGGGCAAGGGTATGCGCACAGCCCTTGATACACATTGTCACAGATCAGAAACAGGCCCTGTTCCAGTGCTGCATTTTTTACGACAGCGAGGGAACTTTCCGACAACACCGCACCTGTGGGATTATTGGGAGAATTGAGGATGATCGCCTTGGTTTTTGGGGAAATACAGGCGCTTAGCGCCGTTTTTGTGATCTGAAAATTATCTTTTTTTGTATCCAGAAATACAGGCTTTGCCCCGGCGATGGTCACAATGCTCTCATACAGGGGGAAGGCCGGGGTGGGGATGATCACTTCGTCCCCGGCGTTCAAAATGCCCAGCAGCGCCGTAAACAGCGCCCCGGTGGCGCCTATGGTGACGATGATCTGGCTTTCCTTGCAGTTTTCCTTTTCTGCAATGGCCTTGACCAGCGCAGGAATGCCCCGGTTGGGAGCATAATGAGTGCGGTTTTCTGCCAAAGCAAGGATTGCCGCATCTTTGATCGCTGCCGGGGTGTCAAAATCCGGCTCGCCCAAGGTGAGCATGACGCAGCCGGGAACTTCTGCTGCCATGGCTGTATAGGCCCGGATCCCGCTCTGCTTCAGTGTCCGCAGATTTTCATTGAGGGAGATCATTGGAAATTCACCGCCAATGTCTCAAAAAAGTCTGCGCCATTGCTCAGCACGCCCTCGTTGAAGTTAAAGTCGCTGGCGTGAAGGGCCGGGGTATCTCCGGTGCCTAGAAAGAAGAACATACCCGGCAAAGTCTTTTGATACCAGGAAAAATCCTCCGTGATCATGCTGGGGCGATCCAGTTGTTCAAATTCAGCACACGCCTTCACCCGGTCATACAGGGCCGGGGGATTTGTCACAGCAGGATAGCCATCGTTCATATAAATGCTCACAGTGCAGCCGGTGGCCCGCTCGATATCCTTGCCAATGGATACGATCCCTGCCCGGATGGAATAAAACACCTCGTCCTGGAAGGTACGCAGGCTTCCCTCCAGCCGGGTGTGCCCGGCGATGGCATTACAGACAGTGCCGCTTTCCATCTTGCCGAATTTCAGCACCCGGTAAATATTCTGGGGCAGGGCTGCCACCATGGCCATGACCCGGGAATAGAATTCCACACCCGCCGCCATGGCGTCGATCCCCTCCTCTGCCTTGGCAATGTGGGCAGATTTGCCAAAAATGTCCACTTTTACTTCACAGGAGCGGCTCATCATCTCGCTTTTCCGGCTGAACACCTTGCCCTCTGCCAGACCCGGCCACAGGTGCAGACCAAAAATCGCCTCCACCTGGTATTCTCGAAACACCCCTGTGGCGCACAGATCCCGGGCACCACCGGTGGTCTCCTCAGCCGGCTGGAACACCAGAAGCACATTGTGAGAAAGCTTCTCCTTTTTGCTCAGCCGCCGGGCCAACTCCAGCAGGATCGCCATGTGACCGTCGTGACCGCAGGCGTGCATTCGACCCGGATGGTTGGAGGCATAGCTTTCCCGGCTCTGCTCTTGAATGGGCAAAGCGTCTGCATCTGAGCGGAAAGCAATGGCGCTGTTCGCTCCAAAATCGAACCAGGCGCACAAGGCGCTCTCCATGGGGGAAAATACCTTGCAGGACAAGCCCTCCAGGCTGGCCTTCAAATAGGCCATGGTCTCGGGTAGATCCCGATCCAACTCAGGGATCAAGTGCAGTGCCCGACGGTCATTCACGATCTGCATAACAACGCCTCCGATGAAAGGAATATTTTATTTATTGTATCGCATTTTTACGGCGGTGTCAATTATTCATCTTCTTTGACACACATCATTGTAATACCTACAAGCAGGTAAGAAACTAGCAGTAGAAATGGCTTGACATTTCGGTTCTATCTGCTATAATCGTCTTAAATCGCATAACAAATGAGTCTTCGGGGGGCCGGCTGCAGCTGGCTGAGAGTGGAATTGGTAGTCCTGACCCGTGAACCTGATACGGTTAGTACCGTCGGAGGGAAAGATGCACAAATGGGATACCTGGATCTTTTGTATCGCATTGCACCTGGACGGGTTTGCAATGCGATATTTTTTATTTCAGGAGGTTTTCCAATGAAGAAAACACAAACGTCCCACAACCAGATTCTTAGCCTCTGCGAGGGCGCATTGATGGTGGCGCTGGCTCAGATCCTCAGCTACTTCAAACTGTTCCCCAATCTGCCCAACGGCGGCTCCATCACCTTCGCCATGTTCCCCATCTGCTTCTATGCAGTGCGCTGGGGCTTGGGAAAGGGACTGCTGGCAGGCTTTGCGTTGGGCCTGTTGCAGCTGATCTTCGACGGCGCTTATGCCTGGGGCTGGCAATCCATGCTGCTGGACTATCTGGTTGCCTTTACCCCTCTGGGGTTGGCGGGACTGTTCCACGGCAAGAGCTGGGGCATTTTCCCGGGGACGGTCATCGGCTGCGCCGGACGGTTCCTGGTGCATTACATCAGCGGTGTCACCATTTACCGGATCTATGAGCCCACGAGCATTCCGGGCATCGGCAGCTTTGACAATGCGGCGCTATACTCTCTGGTGTACAACGGCGTGTATATTCTGCCCTGCACCTTGCTGGCTCTGGCAGTGGCAGGAGTGCTGTATGTGCCACTAAAAAAATACTTTGCCGGACAGGATATCCGCAAATAATAAACAGGTGCGCTGCTGAAAAGTAGCGCACCTTTCTGCATAGCTACAAAATCCGAGAAGGCATTTATTGGAATATCTCCGAAAATGTTGCACAAAACCCCATCTTCTTCCGTTTTAAAAATTCGAAGAATGCCGAGATCGTCGGAGCAAACGACGAAAGTCACTTGATTTTACGATATGGTTATATGACCGTAAAACAAAATCTTTAGACCTCAAAACAGGCGGAATTTCAAAAATTGGCCGATATTTTTCAATTTTCCCGTTTTTATTGTATTTTCAAGGCAGAATGGAGAAAAAAGTTCCGGTTTCTTACATTTTGTAACGGTTTTTGAGCAGTATGTCAATTGACTGTGGACACTTTTTCTGGTATCTTATTATCACAACCAAGCGGGAAGGAGGTAAAAGAATATGGACGCATATATCTGGCTTGGTCTGATCGTCATCTTTTTACTGGTGGAGGCTGCGTGCCCCATCCATCTGGCATCCATCTGGTTTGCCATCGGCGCCGTGGTGGCTATGATTGCCGCACTTCTGGACGCTGCCCTGTGGCTCCAGATCACATTATTCGCCGTGGTGAGCGTGGGGCTTCTCCTCGCCCTGTGGCCCCTGGTGCGCAAGGTACTGAACCCCCACCGAATCGCCACCAATGTGGACTCCGTCATCGGCACCACAGCCCGGGTGATTCATCCTGTATGCAACGAGGATGGGCAGGGACAGGTGAAGATCGGCGGCATGGAATGGACAGCCCGTTCCACATCCGGCGAACCCATCCAGGCGGGCGCACTGGTGCGCATCGACCGGATCGAGGGCGTCAAGGTATTCGTTTCCCCCGCAGAAGAAAAAGCAACATTATAAAAATATTTTGGAGGTAAAATTTATGGGTCCTATTGTTGTTATCGGCATTCTTTTTGCAATCGTTTTGCTCATCGTGATCTCCAATATCACCGTTGTGCAGCAATCCCGTGCATACGTTATCGAGCGTCTGGGCGCATTCCAGACGGTCTGGGGCGTGGGTCTGCACTTCAAAGTTCCCTTTATCGACCGGATCGCCCGGCGGGTCTCCCTGAAAGAGCAGGTGCTGGACTATCCCCCGCAGCCTGTGATCACCAAGGATAACGTCACCATGCAGATCGACACCGTGGTGTATTTCGCCATCACCGACCCCAAGCTGTACGCCTATGGCGTGGAGCAGCCCATGGCGGCAATGGAAACGCTGACGGCAACCACCCTGCGTAACATCATCGGTGATCTGGAGCTGGACCAGACCTTGACCAGCCGTGACATCATCAACACCAAAATGCGTGCCATTCTGGACGAGGCCACCGATCCCTGGGG
>CAZGTR010000057.1:0-7397 GCA_964528715.1 uncultured Oscillospiraceae bacterium
GCTTTTTTTTCGTGTTTGTGGTATCCTATGGCAAAAGGAGTGACAGCTGTGAGATATATTGGATGCCATTTATCTGCTTCCGGAGGCAATGTTGCCATGGTGCGCACCGCCCGGAAGATCGGGGCCAATACCTTTGCGTTTTTTACACGCAATCCTCGAGGTTCCAAGGCAAAGGCGGAGGATCCGGTGGATTGCGCTGCGGCAATGGAAGAATTGAAACAGTCAAATTTTGGAAAACTGGTGGCCCATGGGGCGTATACCATGAATCTGTGCACCGCTGACAGCGAGGCCCGGGCCTTTGCGGCCTCCGTGCTGGAAGATGATCTGCGGCGCATGGCGGCATTGCCGGGGAATTATTACAATTTCCATCCCGGCTCCCATGTGGGACAAGGAAGCGATACAGGGATCGGTCAAATTGTAGACGCTCTGAAAAAGGCCATGGAACCGGCGTATCCGGTGACGGTGCTGCTGGAGACCATGGCAGGCAAGGGCAGTGAGATCGGCGGACGGTTCGAGGAGCTGAAAGCCATCATCGATGGTGTGGGAAGCGGACACATCGGTGTCTGTTTGGACACCTGCCATGTTTTTGACGGCGGTTATGATATCGTTAACGATCTTCCCGGGGTGCTGGCGGAATTTGACCGGGTCATTGGCCTGGACCGGCTGAAAGCCCTCCATTTGAACGACTCTAAAAATCCTCTGGGCAGCCACAAGGACCGGCATGAGACCATTGGCGACGGCTATCTGGGTCTACCCACTTTTCATCATATCATCAACCACCCGGTGCTGGCAGGACTTCCTATGATTTTGGAAACGCCCAATGAGCTGCCGGGCTACGAAAAAGAGATCGCCCTACTGCGGCAAATGGAAGAATAAGAAACAAAGGAGGTGCGTGGCATGACGGCTGCGGCGCTGTTACAACTGGATAGTGAACTTGTTCAGTCCTTTCAGGGAATACTGCGCTATGTGGCGCCGATCTTGACGGCACTGGTGCTGCTGCGGTGCGTCCGGCCTCTGCTGACTTTTCGACGGGAACCGGAGATCTGGGCCTGGCTGTGTCTGGAAGATGGTCGGAAGTTGCCCATCACCCATTGGGAAAATGTCATCGGGCGCAGCAAGCGCAGTGATGTGGTGGTGGATGTGCCCACGGTATCTAGAAGCCATGCGGTTTTGACCCGGTATGACGACGGTAGCTGGACGATCTCGGATACCGGGTCCAAATCCGGTACCCGGGTCAATGGGGAAAATATCGAAATTTGCGCCATTGACGAGACGGACGACATTGAAATGGGTGGCGTGGTCATGTCCTTACTGCCTATGAACAAGCGGCAGGAAGGGCGTCTGGCCCAGCTGCGCACCAAGGCCGCCCGCCCACTGGACAGCATTGCGGATCTGTTGCTGTTGTCAATTTTGCAGGTGCTGTGCTGTTTGAGCTATCTGTTAACTAAGGATGTATCTTATGCCGGGCAGATCGTCAGTGGCTTTTGCGGCGTCATGGTATGTCAGTGGCTTCTGCTGATCTTCTATCTGATCATTCGAAAGCCGTCCTTCCAGTTGGAAACACTGGCGTTTTTGCTGTGCACCATGGGCATGGCAGCTATCGCCGCTGTAAAACCCGGGGAAATGACCAAGCAACTGATCGCAATGGTTCTGGGCATTACGCTGTTTTTGTGTATGGGCTGGGCCCTGCGGGATCTGGAACGGGCTAAGAAAATGCGGTATTTGGCTGCCATTGCAGGCATTGGCCTGCTGGTGGTGACATTGCTGTTCGGCAAGGAATACCACGGCGCAAAAAACTGGCTGCTCATCGGTGGCTTTTCTTTGCAGCCCTCGGAGTTGAGCAAGGTGTGCTTTGTGTTCGTGGGTGCGTCCACCATGGACAGGCTCTTGAATAAGAAAAATCTGATCCAGTTCATTGTATACACCATCATTATTTGCCTGTGCCTTGCGGTGATGAACGACTTTGGAACAGCGCTGATTTTCTTTGTGGCCTTCTTACTCATCGCCTACCTACGCTCCGGCAGCGTGGGCACCATCGGACTTGCCTGTACGGCACTGGGATTTGCCGGGGTGTTGGCGGTGCGCATTGCGCCCCATGCTATGAAGCGCTTTACCAACTGGCGGCATATCTGGGATGATCCATTGGGCGCCGGTTATCAGCAGACCCGGGCACTGATGTGTATCGCTTCCGGCGGCCTGTTCGGCTTGGGAGCTGGACAGGGGAAGATGTATAAGATCTTTGCTGCGGACTCGGATGTGGTGTTTGCAACCATTTCCGAGGAATGGGGATTGCTTATAGCTGTGATGCTAGTTGTCTGCATTATTGCCATCGGATTGTTTGCGTTGCGGGTGTCCTGCATCGGACGAAGCAGCTTTTATACCATTGGTGCCTGCACCGCAGCTGGTATTTTGCTGGTGCAGACTATATTTAATGTATTGGGCACTGTGGATGTGGTGCCGCTGACGGGCGTGACATTTCCATTTGTATCCAATGGCGGCTCCAGCATGATCGGCGTATGGGGGCTGCTGGCCTTTATCAAGGCGGCAGATACCAGACAGGGTGCCAGCTTTGCAGTGCGCCAGACCAAAGAAAGGGGGCCGGAGGATGAATAGGATCATGGGAAGAACCAAGATCCTGATGATCTTGGTCTTGGTACTGGCTTTGGGGATGTCCTTCTTTTTGGGAGAATACGCATTGAAGGCCTCTACTTGGGTCCAGTCTCCCGGCTCGCCGCATCTTTACTATGCGGGGAATTTGGGCTGCGGCACGGTTTATGACCGGGAAGGGGACCTCCTGATGGACCTTTCCGGGGATAGAAGCTATGCAGAGGATATTCTGCTGCGTCAGTCTACGCTCCACTGGTTGGGAGATCGGCAGGGCAATATCAGTGCTTCAGCCCTATCCAGCTACGCTATGCAGATCGCCGGCTTTGACAAGATCAATGGTGTCTATACCCAACTGGGCCAGGGCGGACAAGTTACCTTGACCCTCTCTGGCAAATTGCAAAAAGCTGCGCTGGAGGCCATGGGGGAGTACAAGGGAACCATTGCCTTGATGAATTACAAGACCGGTGAGCTGGTCTGCGCCGTGACCACACCCAACTATGATCCGGATGATCTGCCGGATATCGCCGGGGACGATACCGGGAAATACGAGGGCGTTTATCTGAACCGGTTCACCCAGTCCACCTATATCCCCGGCTCTATTTATAAGATCGTCACCGCTGCTGCGGCATTGGAGCAGATCCCGGATATTTGGGACCAGACCTTCACCTGCACCGGAAAAGTGGAATTCGGGGTGGACAGTGTCACTTGTGAACACGCCCATGGCAGCCAGAGCTTTCAAGAGGCCTTTATGAATTCCTGCAACTGTGCCTTTGTAAGTGTTGCGCTTCAATTGGGCGGTGAAAATCTGGAAGAATATTCTGCCCGGTTTGGCGTGCTGGGTGCAGTGGAATTTGATGGTATCACCACCGCTACGGGCAATATGGACTGCGCAACGGCGGCGGATGTTTTGGTGGCCTGGAGTGCCATCGGTCAGCATAAAGATCAGATCAATCCCTGCGCCTATCTGCGCTTTGTCAGTGCGGTGGCGGCTGGCGGCATTGGGAAGAACCCTTATCTGGTGGATACGATCCAGGTGGGAAGCAAGACGACATACGCAGCAAAGACCACGACGGACAACCGGATCATATCCGGTCAGACGGCGCAGAAGCTTCAGAAGCTCATGCGCAACAATGTGGAAAACTATTACGGTGAAGAACATTTTGCTGGCTTTACCGTCTGCGCCAAGTCCGGTACGGCAGAAGTGGGCGGCGACAAAAAGCCCAACGCTATGTTCACAGGTTTTTTGACTGATGAAGAATACCCCCTTGCCTTTATCGTCTGCGTGGAGGACGGCGGCTACGGGCGGCAGATCTGTATTCCGATCCTTGAAAAAGTGCTGCTGGCACTGAAAGAAAGCTAAAATATCATATTCAATGCCCCCTGTGCATAGAGATGGCACAGGGGGTGCTTTTTCGTGTGTAGGAAAAACCAACTTTGTGGTTCGGTGCTGATCGCCTTCGGATTTGGACTGCTGGTGGGGATCTGTCTGGAGTCTACTTTCTTTACCGGCTGTATTGGTCTGGGGATCATGGGCTTGGGAGTATGGTGCTGCGGAAAAAAATAATGGTCATATCCTTGTCCACAGCTGCATATTATTTCGTAGGAACGTGGGAGGAGTGATCCAAATGGAAGTCAAATTCGATCAAAATAGCATTTCCTGCTTGAAGACAGTGGTCAGCAGCGTGAACAAGCAAGAGCAGACGCAGGAACTTCGGTTGCCGGAAGGATACCCGGATATCGGTAGGATCCTGGGCTGCTGGGGGCAGGTGCTGCTCCGGAGTAAGGAATGGCGCAGCTCCGGCATGAGCGTCAATGCCGGGGTGATGGCCTGGGTGCTGTATGCCCCCGAAGATGACTCCGGGGCCAGAGTGGTGGACGCCTGGATCCCGTTTTCGTGCAAGTGGGATTTTGCGGAGCCACTGGATGATGGGATCATGATCATCCAGCCGCTGATCACGGCCTTGGATGGCCGTGGAACGTCGGCACGGAAGATCATGATCCGGGTCTGTGTTGATATGATGGGCCAGGCGATGGTTTCCAAAAAAGAACAGATCCCAGTGCCGGAGGCGTTGCCCGAGGATGTATATCTGCGCCGAGAGAGCTATCCGGTGGAGCTGCCGGTAGAGGGCGGGGAAAAGCAAATTCAGCTGGAACAGCTGCTGGATCTGCAGGGATCCGCTGGACATAAGATTGTCTGTGCAACGCTGACACCCCAGGTGCAGGAACAGAAAATCGTTGCCAACCGGTTGGTCGTCCGGGGAGAAGCAACACTGCTTCTGCATGATATGGGGGAGGATGGAAGCCTTGGGACCTGGCAGACCCAGCTGCCATTTTCGCAGTATGCAGAGTTGGATCGGGACTATGAAAGCGGGGCGAGCGTCTGGCTGAAGCCGGTGATCACGGCTTTGGAACTGGGCAAAGAGGAAAGTGGACAGTTGTCCGTGAAAGCGGGCGTTGCGGTCCAATACATCATCTTCCAGCGCTCTATGGTGGAGGCGGTGACAGACGCATACAGTCCCTTCCGGGAGGTCGAAGTGAAGCGGGAAATGCGTGATATCCCCATGCTGCTGGATATGCGGACGGTGGAATTGGAAGTGCAGGGGACACTGGCGGAACTGGCGGATCCGGTAGATGTCGTCCCTATGCCGGAATTCCCCACATTGCGCCGGGGAGATACAGGGGCCGATTTGTGCATGGACGGTCATTTCCAGTACATTACCCGGGATGATGGACAGATACGGATGGAAAACCTGCGTTTTTCCGGATGTACGCCATTTCCATCTGCATCAGAGAACCGTGTGGAGCTGTGGGTAGGCCCGGGCAGTACCCCGACGTTCACCCATGAGGCACAAGGAAATGTGATCCAATGTGCGTATCCTGTGACAGCGATGGTCTATTCCGGTCAGCCGATCCCCATGGTGGTGGGGCTGGAATTGGGCGAGGCGAAAAAGCCGGATGCCGATCGCCCGTCGATCATCCTGCGCCGGGTAGGGGAGGAGGATCTGTGGACCATTGCGAAGGGGTGTGGTTCTACGGTGGATGCCATCCGCAATGCCAACCATTTACAGCAGGAACCGGAAAAAGGGCAAATGCTGTTGATCCCGGTGTGCTGAAAGAAACCGCCGCCCCCGTGGGAGAATCGGGGCGGCGGTGGCGGGGGCGTCGCAGGGGGGGAGCTTTTCCTCGCCTGGTGTTATCATAATCGATCAGCGTTGAGAAAATTGTCAAAATAAGTCGAATGAAAAAATAAATTTTTGTTTTTTGCGCTCTGCTGGAATAGCAGAGTGCTTTTTTGCTGGAATGCAGTTGCAAAAATGAGAAAACGGTAGTAGAATAACAAGAATATTGGATTTTATAATTAACCACCTTAATTTTTGTTGACATTTTTGAGAAATTAGCATATAATACTGGTGAACCGCTTCACAATGTGCGGCAACATACATTGTTTATTCAATGTGTTTCGCAATGTACACCAAGATACATTGCTTACACAAACACGCTTCACAATGTGCGGCAAAGAAACATTGTTTAACAACAGCCTTCGGTATATTCCGAGGGCTGCTGTTATATATGCAAGAAAGAGAGGCATATATAGCCATAATCGAACGAGGGTTGTATTATCCAAAAGAAGAATTTGGAGAAATGATACGGAGTTTAGGCGGCACATGGAATGATACAAAGCATCGCCCTATTGTTTGTCTGATCGAATCTAACGAATGTCCCGGTCTGTATTGGGCCGTTCCTATGGGAAAGCTCAATCATCGTGACCAAGCGCAACAGGCGCGATTGAACTGGTATATGAGCTTGCCCAGTCAAGACATTCGTTCTTGTTATTATCATGTGGGGCGAACCACAACCCGCTCTATCTTTTTTATCAGCGATGCCGTCCCAATCACAGAAAAATATATCGATACCATCCATACAGGTGGCAACAACAAGCATTACATCATAAAAAATACAAATCTGGCATCAGAGTTGGAGCGAAAACTGTTTCGGATATTGTCTATTGAGAACAGCCGAAACAATCATTTCCGACAACATATTACTGATGTGAAAAATTATTTGATTAGCGAATTGCAACAAGCGATGGGATTAGAAAATAATGATTTTACGCAGCGATAGTAACAAATTGTTTTAGAGAGTTGGAGTGATCCAGCTCTCTTTTTTTAGCTATTCGAAAAATTATCTGCAGCTTATCACTCTTTTTTCAAAATTTCAATTTTTTATGTTATCGATTTGTCATAATAAGATTAGAGGGGTTTCATGTGCGGCATGGGAGCACCTGCTTCCCTCTTTTATATAGATCAGCCAAGTGCTGCGTTTGTGGGCACGCAGTAAAATCCAAATCTCTTATCAATATTAAAGGAGGTATTTATGATGAAAAAAATTCTTCTTGGCGGAAGATCTTTGTTTTTATCCTGGCACTGGCCACAGTGCTATCCGTTACGATGCCAGCTCTGGCAGCGGATGGTTTTAACTGGGCAGTTGGATTTATGAATATTTGCACATATTTTATAAGTTCTATATAGATTTTTCGGTTTTGTCGTGGTATAATAAACCTTATGTAGAGGAATACGACTCGAAATATCTTTTTTGGAGGTTGTAAACATGATGACGAAAATTGACATTTATTCCGGATTTCTGGGCGCTGGCAAGACCACTCTGATCAAGAAGATGATCCAGGAGGGCTACAAGGGCCAGAAGCTGGTGCTCATTGAGAACGAATTCGGCGAGATCGGCATTGACGGCGGCTTTTTGCAGGACGCCGGTATCAACATCACCGAGATGAA